>JAAZKE010000015.1 GCA_012799995.1 Chloroflexota bacterium
ATCTGACCAGGTGTTGGCAGAAGCGGCAGCCCCGCCAATGTAGGCGGCTCGTGCACCATAGTTGGCAGCGTCATATCCCTGAGCGCGCCGCGTGCCAAATTCCAGCACCGTCCTGCCCTTGGCAGTGCGCACAATACGGTTGGTCTTGGTGGCAATCAGAGACTGATGATTGATTGTAACCAGCAGCATTGTCTCGATAAATTGCGCCTGAATGATCGGCCCGCGCACGCGAATCAGCGGTTCACCGGGAAAAACCGGAGTTCCTTCCGGAATCGCCCACAAGTCACATTCAAATTTGAAATTTTTCAGATAATCGAGAAATCCCGGTTCAAATATCTTTCGGTTTTTCAGATATTTTAGATCGCCTTCGCTAAAATGGAGGTTTTCAATATATTCAATCACCTGTTGTAAACCGCAGGTGATCGCAAACCCACCTTCATCCGGAACACGGCGGAAGAAAAGGTCAAATACAGCAATTTCATCTTGTCGTCCCTTCTTGAAATAACCATTCGCCATGGTCATTTCATAGAAATCGAACAACATCGTCAGATTTCGTGAGTCATAATCGTTGCGTTTATTCATAGGTAACCTTAATGCCATTCAATTCCATATGATCTGGGAAGAATTCATTGAGCATTTCGGCGTCGTGACCGGGATTGTCGTAAGTATCCACTAAGTTCATGCGCACCACGATATCAGGGACTCGTTTCAGACGCCCCATATGGAATTGATATTCCATAAACTTTTGCGTAATAAGTGCAAAATTAAAAATACACAAGTCCGTGCAACAGCCTACCAAATGAATGCTTTCGTACTGCATCAGGTCGAGGGCTGGATTCTCCCGGGCAGCTTCCTGAACTTCAAAGAAACCGCCTGTGGTGTACTTGGGCAGAATAATATCGCAATACGGCTTGAGTTCATCCACAATTTCAGGCTCTTCTGTGCCGGCCAGACAGTGCAGCGGGAACGATTCCATCTCTGTGTCATGTTCACTGTGAGTGTCAGTCAGAGCCAAGATTGTCCAGCCCATCGCCTTAGCCTCAAAACAAAAATCGGCAATGGGCTGAATCAGCGCCTCACTTCTTGGGCTGTACAAGGCGCCTTTTTTGGCAAACCCATTATTCATGTCCATGATTACCAGCAAATTTTTCATTTTTCCATCCTCTTTTTTCGGGAATTTTATCCCTTTTTGTGGGGAGGCAACTTGTGAAGTCCCTCGTGAGATTTATTATCCGATTATAATCGGAAAAGGTCAATGACGATCGATTCATCCCGCTTTGAGCGATCGCCCGCAACCCATACTTACAACCATTCAGGCTGGTAACGATGCTGCAGGATATCAGAATCAGACAACGCGATTATCTCATTGAAACAGCCAGACTGCTCACTCAGGAACTCGATCTGGAGGCACTGCTGTGGCAATTGCTGCGCATCACGCTCGATATGCTCAACGGCAAAGCTGGCTTCATCGCGCTGTATGCAGCGGACGAAAGAATCTGGCAGATAAAAAGCATAGTGGGTATCGCCACACCGATGAAGAACTACATTGAAAGCTACCTGATGAACATTGCCGGGGATCCTCCCGAATCACAGGAAGCTGTTTTTGCCGAAATCCAGATGCTGATCAAACGCCTTGGGCAGATGGAAGGATTTGAGGGCAAAAGAGGGATTGGGATCCCGCTGGTGGAGCAGGAGACGGTCCTCGGCGTAATCGTGATCTTCCGCGATTATAATGTGGCTTTCTCATTAGCAGACCTGAGCATCCTGAAACCGTTCGCCAACCAAGCCGCAATCGCAGTCCGCAACGCCAACCTCCTGAGGGAAATCACCGAAGAGCGCAACCGGCTGACTGCGGTGATCAGCTCCGCTGCCGATGGAATCATGGTGTTGAATAATGCGCAGGAAATCCAGATCGTCAACCCGGCGACGCTAAAAATGCTGCGTTGTCCAGAGGAAGTCATCCTCGGGAAGCCGCACGATCAGGTGATCACCTTCACAAAAGTTGATAACGGCATGCAACTGTCCGAAGGAATCGCCGGCGGCTGGCCCTTTTCGCGCAATTCACGCATCTATGTCGAGGGGGATCTCAGCTCTGGCTGTCTGATAGAGAAACCGCTGCCAGTAGGGATAACCTACGCACCGGTGATGAACAATGAGAACATTTTGGTCAACATCATCGCCCAGATCCGTGATATTTCCAAATTCCGTGAAGCTGATGAGTTGAAAAACGTTTTCATTTCCACCATCAGCCATGAACTGAAAACCCCGGTTGCGTTGATCAAAGGGTACGCCTCGACCATGAGACGCGAGGATGGGGAGTGGAACCAGAAGATCATTTTGGAAGCGCTCGCTATCATCGAAGAGGAAGCTGACAGGCTCAACAACCTAGTAAATGACTTGCTGGACGCATCCCGGCTCTATTCCGGTACACTCAAACTCAACCGCTCTGAGATCGACCTGCGCGCGCTATGCATCAAGACCGCAGAAATGATGCAAACCCAAACCACCCACCATCAGATCATCAGCGATGTGCCAGAGGGGCTCCCGCTCGTCTATGGAGATATTGACCGTATTCAGCAGGTGTTGATCAATTTAATTTCCAATGCCATCAAATACAGCGATA
>JAAZKE010000016.1 GCA_012799995.1 Chloroflexota bacterium
GAGGCAACGCTGTATCAGATCTGTATAGGAGTGTTCGTCAGTTCCGTATTTTCATCGCTTCTTGAGCCATCCTACAGGGCAACGGTGACTGATCTCCTCACCAAAGAGGAATATTCAAAGGCAAGCGGCATGGTGAGCATTGCAGGAAGCGCCAGGTACCTTATTTCACCCGTTATCGCGGGATTTTTGCTTACCGTAAGCGACATAAAGCTGCTGCTGCTCATTGATATATGCACATTTTTCATAACAGCGGCCTGTACGGGTATCGTAAGAGCCGGTCTTAAGTCAAAAATGGCTGAAAACAAGATGACTTTTGGGGAAAGCTTCAAGGAAGGGTGGAACTCCATAACGGGAAAGCGCGGTGTTTTTATTCTTATTATCGTTTCTTCTGTCATGACCTGCTTTATGGGCACGATTCAGATCCTGTCGGAGCCGATGATTCTTGATTTCACAAACAGCCGTGTCCTTGGCATTGCCGAGACCATATGCGCATGCGGAATGCTCGTATCGAGTGTGATTATCGGGATCATGGGCTTAAAGAAACATTTCGCAAGGACACTCAGCGTTTCCCTGACTTTGGCAGGTCTTGCAATGGTCGGCTTCGGCTTGAAAGAAAATATTTATCTGATCTGCTGTTTCGGATTTCTGTTTTTCTTTATGCTGCCTTTTGCCAATAACTGTTTGGATTATCTTGTCAGGACAAATATCGATGGCGACAGGCAGGGAAGAGCATGGGGACTGATAGGTTTCCTGTCGCAGACAGGTTATGTTGTGGCCTATGGATGCGTGGGCTTTTTGGCAGATAAGATCGCGTTGATAAGGCAGACAGGTGTTGGAAGAGGCGCAGCAGATGTCATTATGATCTCGGGCGTGCTTCTTTCAATCGTTGCCGTGGCGCTGTATCAGTTCAAAGATGTGAGGGATTTGGAGCAAAATGAAAAAACGGTTAATTCTCAATGATTTTAAGGCAAACAAGCTGGTCACGATATCGACCTGTATCTTTATGGCAGCTTCTGCAATGCTGCTTGGGCTTTCGATACTTCTGTTTGGAAGTCTTTCAAGCTCCATCGATAGTTTGATGGAAGAAGCTCAGACGCCGGATTTTCTCCAGATGCATACCGGGAAAATCGATGAAGAAAGGATCGCCTTTTTTTCGGAAAACAGAAGCGACGTGGAAGCAATGCAGATAAGCAGATTCTTGAACCTGCAAAACTCCCAGTTAACGATTGGCGGAAATTCTCTTATTAACAACATGCAGGATAACGGACTATGCACTCAAAATCACTCGTTTGATTTTCTCATTGATGCCGAAAATAATAAGATAAAGCCCAACCCGGGGGAAGTGTACGTCCCGGTCTGTTACAAAACGGAGTATGGACTTGAGACAGGGGACGTAATGCAGATAGGTACGGAAAAGCTGAGCGTTGCGGGATTTCTGAGAGATTCACAGATGAATTCAATGATGGCTTCTTCTAAGAGATTTCTGGTTAACGAAGCGGACTATGAAAGATTATGGCCTCTTGGGAGTGAAGAGTACCTGATCGAATTTAAGCTTAAAGAGGGAAGTGATATTAATGCCTTCGCCACAGCATATGAGGATGCAGATCTGCCTGGAAACGGCCCTACAATCACATATTCGCTGATCAAAATGATGAATGCGCTTTCCGATGGCATGATGATTCTGGTTATCTTGTTAGCCAGCGCTGTGGTCCTTTTTATATCCATCCTGTGCATCCGATATATGATCCTTACGCAACTTGAAAAGGATAAACGTGAAATTGGCATGCTCAAGGCGGTCGGCATTTCAAGGAAAGACATTCGCAGTCTGTATTTTTCAAAGTATCTGTTGCTGTCCGCGATCGGAGGCGTTGTCGGTGTCACAGCGGCAGCAATCGTTGCGGGGCCGTTGGGTACGCAGATACGGGAACTGTACGGTGATGCAGGCAATATGAGCCTGATCTATGCTTTGATGATTCTGGGTTCTCTTGCCGTGGAAGGAATCATCCTATTATCCGTGTACCGCACGCTTGGCAAAATGGAAAAAATGTCTGCTGTCCAGGTTCTGTACGGTCATGGTGATTTTGGAAAAAAGAAAAACCTCTACCTGCCAATTGGCATTATCACCGCGGCAGCAGTATTTATGATTCTGGTGCCATGGAATATAGAAAGCACGATCTCAGCTCCGGAATTTGTCACCTATATGGGGATCGGGGAAAGTCAGATCCGAATCGATATCAGACAGACAGAAAATGTTGAGGTATCAGCAAATGCTGTTGCAAAAGAAATAGAGCAGGATGATCAGGTGCTGGATTATGCATTAATGCATACCGGCTCTTATAAGACTGTGCTGCCTGATGGAACTTCCTATAACCTGATGATCGAAAAAGGAGACCACAGCAGGTTTCCAGTGCGTTACATTGAAGGCCGATATCCTGACAACGTAGGTGAAATAGCATTGTCGATTCTGAATTCAAAAGAGATGAATGTCAATGCAGGCGATACGATTCTTGTCTATAAAGACCTGGGGGACAATCTCGCAGCCCCTGTATCCTGCAAAGTCAGCGGAATCTATTCGGATATCACAAACGGGGGCAAGACGGCAAAAGCCCGCTTTGACACTTTTGATGATAAGGCACCGGTTATGTGGAGCATAATCTATCTGTCCCTTAAGGATGAAAATCATGCCGATACATGGGTTAAGGATTACCAGGCAAAGTATTCCTCTCTTAATGACGGGATCAAGGTGGCAAAAATAGCGGATTACATTACAGGGACCTATGGACAGACGATTCGCAACATCCAAAAAGCAGCTGTCATGTCGGTCATCTCAGCATGTCTGATCCTTTTTGTGGTGATGTTGTTGCTCCTGCGCCTGGTGATCTGGAGAGAGCGAAACGACAGCTCGCTTAAGAAAGCGCTGGGATTTACATCAGCAGATATCAAAGAAGCGTATTTAAAGAAAACTTCTAAATATCTTTTACCCGGCATAGCGGTTGGCATCTTTGCCGGAATCGTACCGGGACAAGGCCTGGCAGGCGTATTGTTATCCTCCATGGGAGCATACGGATTTCATTTCATCATTAATCCGATAGCGGTATTTGTGATTGCGCCTGCGGTAATCATAGTGGCAGCAGCCCTCGCAACCTGGGTGAGCCTTAAAGAAGTTGGCAGGATTTATGCGTATGAGTGCCTCAGAGCAAGTTAGGATAATTCCTCAATTAAAGAGAAAAGAGAGATTTATGAGCGAAATATTAAAAGTCAGAAATTTAAGCAAAGGGAACATTCTTAAAAAGATCAGCTTTGAAATGCAGGAAGGGGAAATGATCGCAATCATGGGGCCTTCGGGGTCCGGCAAATCAACCCTTCTTTATAACGTGTCCGGAATGGATCAGGCGGATGAAGGGGAGGTCCTGCTTGGCAGTACGGAAATCGTCAGCCTGAGTGAAGATGAGAAAGCCCGTTTAAGACTGTCAAAAATGGGGTTTGTATTTCAACAGATGAATGTATTGGCAAACTTGAACTTAATCGACAATATTGTTTTACCGGCAGTTCATGCGAACAAGAAACAAAAGCGGGAGCTTTATCAACGCGCACAAGCCCTGATGGATGATTTTCATATAGGAGATCTTGCCGAAAGAAGAGTTAATGAAGTATCTGGCGGAGAGCTGCAGAGAGCATGCATCTGTCGCAGCATGATGATGAAACCTGAAATCATATTTGCGGATGAACCTACCGGAGCTTTAAATCAGGCTGCCGCCACGGATGTAATTGAGGCATTTTTAAAGATCAACCGTGAAGGGACATCAGTACTGATGGTCACCCATGACAGTAAAGTAGCCGGAATGTGCGAGAGGATCTTATATATCCTGGATGGCGAGATCAAGGGCGAACTCAAACTTGGGAAATACACGCAGGATGACGCTAAAGAACGCGAGAAAAGAACGTCTCGGTGGCTTAATGAGATGGGGTGGTGACCGGCAAAACTGACAGAGAACATCAAGAAATAATCGGGCAGGAAATGATCATGCCCGGATTGATTCCTATTAACGATTGCAAAAAAACAGTCGCCTGGGGATATGTAAAAGTTTTTAAGGAGGGTCACTTTCTTCAGGGAAACAGACAATTCGTTAACAGGACGGCCGGTATAATGCTCTTAACGTTCATAATCCATCACCCAAAAAGACTCCCAAAGGAGACCACGTATGCAGGAGATTGAAGTTACAAAAAAACAAATCATCCAAACCCTGTCTCTAGTCTGGCTGGCATGGTTCACAGGGAACCTCTGCGCCAATGCGCTTTTTTACCTTGGTGCTGATTTTAAAACGCAATTGCCCGGCGACCTTCAGGCTATCACCTATCACTGGGGCACACTTGTTTACTTCATAACCGTCGCCATTGTCGGCATTGTCTCAAGTCATTACTTTATCGAAAACTGGAAGCTGCCGATCAGTTTATGGCCAAAAAAAATCACATCACGCTTTATCATCCTCAGTCTGCTTTTATTCGCTATGTTCATCGGCTTGGGAATAATGGCCATCAGCCAGGATCATCAGCTTCCTTTAGGCGACGTTTTCTCCGGGAGTTTTGCTTATCTCATCTCTCCGCTTGTCCTGCTTCTACCTACGATGATCGCCTATACAATCATGTGGTATGGCCTGTTCCTGCAAGGCTTGATCAGGGTATTTGGCAATACTGTACGCGGAAAGGTGCTTTCTGTATTGCTGACATCTTTTGTTTATGCCATCTATCATTTTGCCAGCATCGATGAAATCCACAGTTTTGCCGCTATGACTGAGGAGATTCTCATCACTTTCGGCATCAGCATTATCATTAGTGGCTATGTTTTGATCTGCAAAAGTCTCTTAATGGCTTTCTTTGCGAATCTGATGTTAAACTTTCTCATTTTCTCGCCTGTCGATTCTTTCCACACATCTCCTAAGAACTGGATTTTTGCCTACACCATTGTAGTTCTGCTGTTATTTCTTTATGATTTTGCATGGAAAAGGCAAAATCCGGATGAGAGATAATGCAGATATGAGGTTTATCATATCTCTCCAGTATTAATAAACAGATTCCACTTATGTTATTTTCCAAACATAAGCTTGCCAAAAGATAAGAACGTTGACGACAAGGCTCAGGAAAATGAGAAATGCGTCATACCACGACTGATAACTGGGCAATCCAACGAGGTTTAAAAGAAACATAAGCAGGGTGACGATTAAATTGAACCAGCGCAGAATGTTCCCGCCAAGTAAAAGGTTTAATATCATCATCAAAATGGGAATAAACATGAAAGCGGCAATTCCCAGATACAAAGGCTGGCTTGCTTTTTGACCGAAGAGTTCTCCAGGCTTCACATCTCCGCTATACACCCGTAAAACATCCCCCAAAAGATAGGTAAACATCAGAGCTGCCCAGAGCCCTGTTAATATCGTTTTTGCTCGTTCCATTGTTCTGCCTCCTTCTCACTGATGGCAATGACGACACTACCGGACTTGTGGCCGGATTCGACATACTTATGAGCTTCTCTTATGGTATCCAGGGTATAGCAGCGATCAATTAAGGGTTTTATTTTTCCCTGCTCAAGCCATTCCGTCAATTGGAGCAGGTAGTCATTTTTCTCTGCGGTCAGGCTCTTTGTGCTGACGAATCTTCCCTCTTTTGAAAGGAGCGATAAAAGCTCTGATTTCCTGTATTTCCCAGTGCTGTCAAAAATCAAATCATACTTAATCCCGGAAGAAGTTAATGATTGTGTCTGGTAATCGATGATTTGATCCGCCCCAAGCTCTTTGGCAGTCTCGATTTTACTGCTGCTGCACACAACTGCAACATAAGCGCCGAAGATTCGGGCAATCTGTAAGGCAAAACTGCCTACACTTCCGCAAGCGCCGATGACCATGACATGCTCAGCCTGTTCAATTTTCCCTTTTAATAAGAGATCCAAAGCAGCCATTCCTCCTATCGGGACAGAGGCCGCTTCGCCAAAAGAAATGCTTTCCGGCATTTTCCCCAGCACACAACCCTTCTTTTCTTCCGGCACAGCGATGAACTCAGCATAGCTTCCGGCTTTAAGCCCGCTTGTAGTTCCATATATCTTATCCCCTGCTTTGAATCGCTTTACACCATCACCGCAAGCTGAAACAGTGCCGGCAAATTCATGGCCAAGAATTTGCTTCTTTGGTTTTAGAAGACCCAAAACCAGTCTTCCTGGAATATAGTAGAGTGGCGGAAAATCGGAAGAGCGCATACGGACATCACCGGAAGTGACAGTCGTAGCTTCGATTTTAATGAGAAGTTCTGAACTGGTAATGACAGGTATGGGCAATTCAGTCAAGCGGAGTACGGAGGGTGAACCGTACTTTTCGTATATTACGGCTTTCATCTTTTTATCAGGCATTGCTTAATCTCCTTTCGTTGATTAATTTCATTTCCAATCCCTTAAGAATCGTCTGAATACCGGAAACAAAATCCTGTTTCCCGTCATAACTTCTTTGTAAAAGGATAAGACTCAGTTGATGCATGGCGGGATAATCCTTCTGGGGCAAATCGGGGAGCATCTCTTCTGTCGTGCTTTGATAGTCCTCAGCTTGAATAGGGAACTGCAATTCAATCAAGGTAAAGCCATAAATATAACTATCAAAGTAATTGAGAATCTGATCTGCTTCCGGGAGCGTGAAACCAGCGTAGTGAAGACATGCAAGTGAACGGTCAATATAGCAGAGCATGGATGAGCCACTGTTAATTCGGCTCAGCAAAGGCATGAGAGACCAGGGATTTTCTAAAAATACCTGATGAGCCGACTCGGCACGCTTGAGCATTTCCCTCTGCCAGTTTTCATTTTTCTGCGGCAAGGTGATCTGTGATACGACATCGTCCAATAAAAGATCAATTAAATGGTCTTTGTTTTTAATGTGATTATAGAGAGACATCGCTTTCACATTAAGTTTGTCAGCCAGCTTGCGCATGGAAAGCTTTTCAAGCCCATCTGCCTGAACGATTTTTTTTGCTGCCTGTAGAATTGATTCTTGTGATAACAATAGAAACACCTCCGAAGTTAACTTACACTGTAAGTATAGTGCAAAATCATATAATCATCAATAGCCTTTTCCAGGTTATTTGTGATTTGCAGTATTCTCTACAATGAAGCTAAATATGAACAATGTAGTTGAAATAGCAGAATACAGTAAATAAGTTTTGAGAGCAAATAAAAATTATTCGAGGTAATTGAGATGGATATAAAGCTATTTTGGAAAGATGTGTTATCGCAAAATCAAAAGTCTTTATATGGTTATTTTCATGAAGATGCGATTATTCGCTGGCATTGTAGCAATGAGCAGTTTACAGTTTCGGAATATATCAGGGCAAATTGTGAATACCCCGGACAATGGGCTGGTGAAATTGAACGTATTGAAAAAACAGCGGATTCATTAATAACAGCTGTGAGAGTTTTTCCAAAGGATAAAAGTTCATCATTCCATGTTGTAAGCTTCTGTAAAATAGAGAGTGGCTTAATTGTCGAGATGGATGAATATTGGTCGGATGATGGTGCTGCTCCTGAATGGAGATGCAGGATGAACATAGGAAAACCTATCCGATAAATCTTAAATTCGTCGATATTAATTGAATCGTCTCATTGCATGGCCCAAGTCATATCAATATACTTAGGTCAGGAGGAAAATAAAATGGCCAATGAAGACAGGAAAGATTTTAATGTTATGCTGCATGATCGCAAAGACATGCCGAAATTTCAAACAATCACAGATAAGGCAAGTATTGAAAAGTATGGTGGGAACAGAATGTACTTTGCTCCACCAATTGATTATGACGCTGTAATGAAAATGATTCCGTGCGGAAAAGTCATCACCGTCGGAAAAATACGCGAGTATTTTGCAATTAAATCAGGGACAGATTTTACCGAGCCAATTACAGCGGGTGTTTTTGTGTCTATTGCTGCATGGGCAAGTCACCAACGGGAAAAGGACAAAACTCCTTTCTGGAGAACGCTGAAAGCGAATGGCGAACTGAATGAGAAATATCCCGGAGGCGCAATGGCACAAAAAGAAAAGCTGGAAGCGGAGGGACACACGATAATCCAAAAAGGCAGGAAGAACATCAGATACTATGTTAAAGATTATGAGCGTGTTCTCTTTGAACTAAAATAAACAAATATAAATTTCCTGATCCATAAGCATTGAAAGAAAGCACCAAACCTGTCATTTGCGGTGCAAATGACAGGTTTGGCATTTGTGTAGAGAAGTTAAGCAGTGCAAAAGCTGGGAAGAATCTATCAAACGCTATATGCTCACCTGTGCAACTTTTATCTCAGACTGTTCACCATGTTTGACAATCCTTCGGGGTCAAGAAATGAACCGAGCAGATTGCTCCCTGTCTCTGATAACAGGTAGATGTTTTGCCTGTTGTAATCGTAGTTCACGGCAAATTCCCAGGCTTTCGTGTTGAACATGCCGCTGACCGAAAGCAGGTAACATTCTTCGCCATTGATGTTCGTTACATCCACACAGGTGATAAACATCGGCTCTTCCCTGCTGTAATCCGTGTCATTAACCAGTTTATCTTTGAGTACAAGAAAGTACAGCCGGCTTGCGGCTTCATATGGGGTCATGTTGTTGCCGGGATCGCTTTGTAGCAGAGAACCTGTAAAAATAACGCCATTGACAATCGGTTCATTGACCATCCAGTCGATATCACCCCTGCCACCGGCGTGAGCATGAAAGAACGCGCTGCCCTCGTATGCCTGATCAATCGGCAGCTCCGGCAGCCCTTGCTGCGCCATATCCACCGGGCTATCGAATATGACGGGCTGCGCTTCTGATTGGTAATAGATATTCGCTATTCCCAAGTTGTTCTTGAATGTCGTTGCAAGGCTGTCCATCATAAACCAGGTCAGACTTACGGTATCGTAAAAGTGGAAGCCTTCTTTGAATTCGCGGTTGCCTGGGCCTGCAGTGAGCGTAGAATCTTTTGACCAGTCTACGATAATGCTTTCTTCATCAGGGAAAGATACGCCGTTTAACGTGAAATCCAACCCTGTCCATTCTGACAATCCATCAGCCAGTCCAAAGGCAATCTGTGACCGCGATGTGGGCCCATTATCAATCAGCAGCGTTATCTGCTTTTCCTCTGTCCTGCTGTCAGGCATGCCATTGGAGAAGTCGGCATACAGGGTCAGGTTGATTGTTTCACCTGTGCGGTTACCGCCACAGACGCTCAATACCACAATCAGTATCATCAGAATCGGAAGTATTCTTTTTTTTATTTGCATATCTCTCCTGTTCTTTTATGCACTATGTTGTTCACTGTCTTCTTTTCGTGCATTCATTTTTTACATTTTTTCAGCAAGCCGGGGGGCAGGTCAAAACTTATTTTTTGTTTAAACACCCCTTAGCAGCCGCTGTTTTACAGTTAACAAATTATATCAATCACTTTCTTTTTTTCCTGTTGCCTGCCACCTTCTTCATAATTAGTTTAATGTTAGAAATAATGCCGTCATAATAATCACGTCTTGTATAAAATGAATCAACCAGGCCCAAAAGAATCCTTTCGTTTCATGAATACTTTTCGACAATACCCATCCAAGAAATCCTGCCAATAACACGCCCGGTATTCCTCTGGGTACACCAAAATAATGAACAGTCCCGAAAATTAAAGCTGATAAGGCTTTGGAAATATTTGGATTCAATTTATGATATTCAACAATGCTGGCGAAAGTGTGGCGAAATGTCACTTCTTCAACAAAACTGTTTATGAGCGCCAACAATATGATTTGTAAAAAACTGACTATAGTAAGGGTTTGAATCACACCCTTTTGGAAAACTTGAAAAAATATGGTCACTGCCATCACAAACGATATAATAATGGTTAAGTTTAAACCTCCCTTTTTCCAGGTATCTTTGTTCTTCTCTGTAATCCCTATCCAGGGTTCAGGTATGACGACACCATCGATTCGTTTAATTGATAAAAGCCGAATGGATTGAAATTCAGTTTGTAAAGCAGTGACAAACACAATCACCAGGCTCAAAACAAGTGTTGTGAGCTGATAAACCATAACTGTATTGAGATAGTTTGTACTGAACCACTTTAATTCAAAAAGTGGATTTTCGCGGAAATAGAGAATAGCCGCAATCATTAAACCCACGATTGAAATAGTTATAACAAAATTAGCAACAATCTTTTTCATAAGGATTCCTCGATTTTTTTGATTGATTTTTTCAGCCACTCGATCGTTATCTCGTTTTGCACGATTCCATAATCCAAAACAAGATCATATGAGAGGTTATCCAGTTTGGTTGAAATCATTTCCTTCAATTCAAAATAAACTTGTTGTTGAGCCTCCAACTCATTAAGAGCATTTTTCAAATCTACCAATATGGACGGATAATCATTTCTTTTGCTGACAAACAACTTCAGTAAGAGCTCATCCCGATAAATGGTTGTATATTGATGATTTGATAACCATTCTGACAAGGCTTGTCTTCCAAGATCAGTAATTTCAAAAAGATTCTTATTTCTGCTTCCTCTTTCCGGCAATTTTTTTATAAGTTTTTCATCAGCGAGAATTTTTAAAGTTCTGTGAACGTTGCTGTAAGACTCATTCCAAAAAAAGCCAATAGATTCTTTCGCAAACTTCGCCAGATCATAAGCTGACATTTTTTTTATGTTTAGCAGACCTAATAAAGCAAATTTGGTTGACATAATCGTTTCCTTTTATCACTTAGCGTAATAAAACATCCTCCTTAGATATAAAAACTTCCCTGTCAATATGATAATATATCTATTATATATGTCAATAGCGTAACTTGTGATTTCCCCTTATAAAACAAAAAAGCCCCACGATCTAAAGCCAAATTTAGAGCATGGGGCAAAATTTAAGCTTTCTTTAATCTATCAATCGGTTGCCATAATACCTTTATTTAACACAACAATCCAACGCATTATTATGTTTTATCTCCTGTTTTAATTCATATCTGAATTTATTTATTACAAAATCCATTTCTCATTAATATTGTGTCGGCAGATAAAAAATAACACTACTGCAAAGATCAGTAACATTCCGGAAGATAGTAACGGAGAGAGAATATTCGCTCCCACAATCGTACCTCTTAGGATATCGGTTCCATAAGTAAGCGGCAGACAAAAAGAAACAGGGCGCAGAAAAAGGGGCAAACTTGAAATCGGTATAAACAGTCCACAAAGAAAAAGCATTGGAAAGCGGAAGAAATTCGAAAATGTCTGCGCTTCAAACACCTGCTTCGCAGATACCGCAATCAATAGCCCAGTTAATGACGAAGTAATGGCAATCATTAAAACCGCAAGCAACAACAATCCCCAATCTATTGCACTCAAATCGATAAAAAAGCTTGCGAAAATGACCGGGACAAATGCATTGAAAATGCCGAACAGAATTGTTCCTGCAATTTTTGCAAGCACCATAACATTGAGGCTTATGGGAGCCAGTAGCAATCGATCAAATGACCTTCCACTTCGCTCAAACGTGATTGTAACAGCGAGCATAGAGGTGGTACCGAATAAAACGCTCATCGAAATCAGACCGGGAAGCAACTCCAAGATGTTCCGGCCAGGAGAGCGAATGAGCTGCATTAGTGTCCATGAAAGGGGAAAAATGATACCCCAACTGATGTTTGGCGGTTTTAGGTAATAGTTTTTTATATCTTTTTTTAGAATGTTCCAAAATGCAATCCAACTTTTCATTAGTGCCCTCCTTTTTCCTTATCTTTCTTTAGCACAGAAGATTCAATACCGGTCAGCTTGACAAAAACATCTTCCAAGGAAGGGCGCAGTTCTCGTGCTTCATACACTTCAACCTCTTTATTATGAAAAAACTCCATGACTGGGAATAGTGGAATGCGCTGCTCAGATGCCATTACAAGAGAATGATCAGGCCGGATTGTGACTTCGTTTCCCTTAAAAAGGGCTTCAAGTTCAACGGGTAAACTTTCGAAATTTTTGTCAGTAACAAATTGGATAGCATGATCATGGGATATGCTTTCCATCAGTTGAGGAACAGTACCCGATGCAACGATCTGACCCTCCGCTATAAAAGCTATCCTGTCACAGATACGCTCAG
Source organism: Chloroflexota bacterium (assembly GCA_012799995.1). Taxonomy (GTDB): domain Bacteria; phylum Chloroflexota; class Anaerolineae; order Anaerolineales; family Anaerolineaceae; genus Flexilinea. Next base: position 12,107 of record JAAZKE010000016.1, read on the forward strand.
CTTCCTCAATATAATGGGTAGTAAGGAAGATAGTGGTTCCTTTCTTTTTCAGTTCCAATACCATATCACGTATCTGCCTGGAGCTCTCCACATCAATTCCTGTTGTCGGTTCATCTAAGAATAAAACTTGAGGAGAATGGATGAGCGCCGCCGCAATTGTCAGCTTACGACGCATTCCTTTGGAATAGGCTTTAAACGGACGCTTGCCTGCATCCTTTAGTCTAAACTGCTCCAAAAGCTGCCGGGCTTTTGGCTCTCTTTCCTCCTTGCGCATCCCATACAGCGCAGCACAAAAACATAGATTATCAAACCCATCCATCTCATTGTAAAGATTGCTTTCATCCGGAACGATCCCCATGATGGCTTGTGCCTTTTTTGTTTGACTCTTTACGTCTATACCATCGACTGTAATTTCTTCAGCAGTCGGTCGAGACAAGCCAATGATCATATTGAGTGTAGATGTTTTTCCTGCTCCATTTGGCCCTAAAAAGCCGAATATTTCACCTTTATCAATTTCAAAAGAGATATCATTCACAGCAGTAAAGTTACCGTATGTTTTTTTAAGGTTTGAGACATTGACCATCCCCATGATCTTTATTCTCCCTTGCTGTGATCTACACCGTGGCAAAACTCCTTGACCTCATCACTGCACGTACCTTTCTTGGAGCAATCTTGCTTTCCAGTGGCAGGGCAATCATCGCGTTTTTCTGGCAGGCAGGCTTCCTGTTCGATGTCTGCCAAAGCTTTAATCTCTTTTGCCAGTTCATGCAATACCGGACGTTGTACAGTATAGTGCATGAAATATCCACGCTTTTCTCCAACAAGCAGACCTGCTTCCCGTAGCACTTTCAGATGCTGAGATGTTGTTGCTTCGGTCAACTTCAGCTCGTTTGCCAGCGCTCGAACACAATAATTGTGTCGAAGAAGTAATTTTAAAATGTTCATACGTGTTTCATCAGCGATAGCTTTCAATACCTTTTTCTTATCCATGATAATCCTCCTGTAATCTAATTAGTCGTTTGCCTAATTAGATTATAACGAGCGGCCCCGATTAAGTCAACGCCTAATTAAAAAACTTAAGAACAAAAATAGTCCCACGATTTAAGCTAAACGTAGACCGTGGGGCAAACTTTATTCTTTCTTCACTCCATCAATCGGTAGCTATAACGTCCTATTAAGCAAAACGTACTTACAGGACATTCCTGTGTATTCTTTTTCGTTGTGGCGACAAATCAGAAACAGGGCTGTTAAAAAAACAGTAGTATCTCACGCAGACTGCCATTGAGGACGATAAACGCCTGACGGAAAGACAGCTTCCTTTTGAGGCAGGAGTAGCAAAATAAAAATCCGCGACTGCGGACTTTTTGGTTGATTATGATGGGATACCATTTGCGGAGAAGGAGGGATTCGAACCCTCGATAGCCAAAAGACTATAACGGTTTTCGAGACCGCCCCGTTCAACCACTCCGGCACCTCTCCTGAAAACTTGCCCAATTATACTACACGTTTCTCACAGGCGTGACCGTCCTGATTGACCTGTATAATAGAGCCATGTCTAAACCAAACAAACCTCAACCTTTCGAATGTGACGCTGAGCTGAAGCAAAAAGCCGCTGATATTTTCGCGCGGCTGATGGATGCTTACGGTATGCCTGACTGGCCGGTCATGCCTCCCTTGGATGAAATGATGAATACTGTGCTCTCGCAAAACACCAATGACCGCAACCGCGACCTGGCATTCCAGAGACTGCGGCAGCGCTTTGGCAGCTGGGAAGAAGTTCGTGACGCACCGCTCGAAGAAGTGATTGAGCGCATCCGTCCTGCCGGGCTGGGGAACCAGAAGGGGGCACGCATGCAGGAGATCCTGCAGCGCATCACCGCCGAGCGCGGCAATCTTGATCTCGATTTTTTACACAGCTGGAAGCCGGAAGAAATCCGTTCCTGGCTGACCTCTTTTAAGGGAATCGGTTTGAAAACCGCCTCGATTGTGATGCTGTTTTCGCTTGGCGTTCCTGCCTTTCCGGTAGATACGCATATCTATCGCGTCAGCGGAAGGCTTGGGCTGCGGTCGGCAAAGATGAATGTCAATGTGAGTCATGACCATCTCGCTGGGCTGTTTCCACCCGAAGATTACGGCCCCGCGCATATCAATCTGATCCTGCTCGGTCGGCGGCTCTGTCATGCCCGCAAACCGGACTGCGACCATTGCTTTCTCACCGATCTCTGCAGTCATTACGCTGCGTTGTAATCCCACAAAACATTAATAATACGTTAATACATTTCATTGGAGTTGTTAAGAATTCTGATTTACACTTAATTTGAAATTAACCGATCGTTTAACAAATGAGTTGGAAAACTCAGGTTAATCACACTATCAAATTATTGAGGTATGCATGAAAAATATCGAATCACCAGAGAAAAACAAGAAACCACTATATTATTATTATTTTATTTCCATCCTGATCATCTTTTTCCTGAACTGGGTCATCTTCCCGATGATTCTGCAGATCAACGTCCACGAAGTACCGTACTCCGAATTCCTGCAAAAAGTGGATTCGGGAAGGGTTGAGAATGTAGAAATTCAACAGAATCAGATCCTGTTTACGGGAAAAAGTGACAACGGTACCGATGCGATTTACAAAACCGGCATCATCGACGATCCGGAGCTGGTCAAACGGCTCGAGGAAAAGAAAATTAATTTTGGAGCAGTTATCCCAAAACGACCTAATTTTTTCCTGCAGCTGTTGCTGAGTTATGGATTGCCGATATTGTTCTTCATGGGAATCGGCAGGCTCATTTCCAGAAACATGAAACAATCAGCCGGCAAATTTGGTTTATCGCTGGGTTCAGGCGATTCCGCCAAATTGTACATCCCATCTGAGGAGAGCATATCTTTCGATGAGGTCGCCGGACAGGAAGAGGCCAAGGAATCGTTGATCGAGGTGATCGATTTCCTCAAGAATCCAGAGAAATACAAAGACGTTGGGGCAAAATGTCCCAAGGGCATCTTGTTGGTTGGCCCTCCCGGAACTGGAAAGACGCTTATTGCCAGAGCAGTGGCAGGGGAAGCGAATGTCCCATTTTTCTCAATCAGCGGCTCTGAATTCGTTGAGATGTTCGTTGGCCGTGGTGCGGCAAAAGTCCGTGATTTGTTCGATCAGGCCAACAAGAAAGCACCCTGTATTGTGTTTATTGATGAAATCGATACCATCGGCAAGCGGCGCGACAGCGGTATTTCCACCAACGATGAGCGTGAACAGACCTTGAATCAGCTCCTCACAGAAATGGATGGATTCTCGTCCGGCAACGGTGTGATCATTCTGGCGGCGACCAACCGTCCGGAAGTACTTGACCCAGCACTGCTGCGCCCCGGCCGTTTTGACCGTCAGGTTCGAATGGAATTGCCGGATCTGCAGGGTAGGGTTGACATTCTGAAAGTCCATGCCAAAAATTACAAAATGGAAGCCAATATCGACTACAACCTGATTGCACGCGCAACAGCCGGCGCGTCAGGCGCGGATCTCGCGAATATTCTAAACGAAGCTGCTCTGCGTGCGGTTCGCCTGAACAAATCTGAAATCAGTCAGTGCGACCTGGAAGAATCGATCGAGGTCGTGATCGCCGGTGCGCAAAAGAAAAACGCCATCATGAACGAAGATGAGAAGAAAATCGTGGCTTATCACGAAATTGGGCACGCTTTAGTGGCGGCAAAACAAACCAACAGCGCTCCGGTGCATAAAATCACTATTGTTCCACGAACTTCCGGCGCGCTTGGGTACACCATGCAGGTGGACGTTGAAGACAAGGTTCTGATCACCAAGGCTGATGCGCTCAACCGCATCACGACGCTCTGCGGCGGTCGGGCAGCCGAGGAGGTGGTTTTCAATGAGATCACCACCGGCGCAGCCAATGATATTGAACAGGCAACCAAACTCGCACGCAATATGGTCGTGAAATACGGAATGACCGAGGAATTCGGCATGATGGCGCTGGAGTCAGGCGGGAACCGATATCTGGGTGAGCGTGGTTATGCCACTTACTCAGCCGACACCGGCCGGCGGGTAGATGAAGCAGTTCTCTCCATTATCAAAGAATGCCAACAGAATGCACGTGATCTGCTTAAGGCAAACGAGCCCAAACTGCATCAGCTGGCAGACTACCTGATCGAAAAAGAGACAATTACCGGAGAAGAATTTATGACAATACTGAACGCGGATTAACCGATCCGCTCAGCATCTCCAAAAGGCATGATAGCTCAGAAAACTGTCGCGGTATTTCGCGACAGTTTTCTTTAATTTAATCTGTACAATAACGGATCATGTCTGCTTAGCAACCAGCGATTCCCAAAGCAAATGTATAATTATGGTCAATACCAGGGAATAAGTGAGGAAACGATGCAGCCTGTCGAGATTGTAAAGAATGTTTATTGGGTTGGAGTAAATGACCGCCAATCTGAACTTTTTGAAGGGTTATGGCCGATCAAACAGAGCGGCGTATCCCTGAACAGCTACCTGATTAAGGACGAGAAAACCGTTCTGATCGACTTATCCAATGATATGCTCTCAGACAGTTATGTTGAAATGCTGCAGTCGCTGGTTGACTTGAGCAAAATTGACTTTATCGTGCTAAATCACCTCGAGCCTGACCACACCGGCGCCCTGTTAACGCTGGTGAGAGAAGCACCGAACGCGGTGTTCCTCGGCACCGCCAAAGCGGCAGAAATTGTAGGCAATTTTTATGATATCCGCCAGAATTTCCGTGTTGTTGCCGATGGCGAAACACTCAGCATCGGCAAGCGAACGCTGAAGTTTGTCGCGATTCCGTTCGTGCATTGGCCGGAAACCATGGTCACTTACCTGGTGGAAGATCAAATTCTGTTCTCCTGTGACGCGTTCGGGGGCTATGGTGCGCTTCAAGGAATTCTGTTCGATGACCAGTGTACCAACCTGGCGATGATGGAAAAGGAAGCACTGCGGTACTATGCGAATATCGTCTCTGCGCACAGCACCCACACCAGGCGCGCGATTGCCAAACTGGCAGGCACGCCGATCAAGATCGTTGCCCCTTCACATGGCCTGCTGTGGCGAAAAGACCCGCAGCGCATTATTGAGCTTTACTCCAAATGGGCAAACTATTCAGAAGGCGGCAGAGAGAAAGCGGTTACGGTGATGTTTGGGTCGATGTATGGAAACACCCGCGACTACGCTGAATCGATTATGCAGGCGATCAGCGAGCAGCATCTGCCGGTCGAATCGTTTGATATTAACACCACCCACGTCAGCTATATTCTGCCCTCGCTATGGAAGAACCAGGGCGTGATCGTATGCGCACCGACCTATGAGACCTCGATGTTCCCGATTATGTTGAACGTCTTGAACATGGCGAAAATCAAGCGCATACAAAACCGCACCGCGGCTTATTTTGGCAGTTACGGCTGGGGCAGCATGGCAAAGAAACAGTTTGAAAGCTATTGCACCGAGCAAAAATGGGATATGATCGAAAACAGTCAGTTCTATGGCAAGCCCAAGGCAGCTGATTTCGAAATCATCAAACCATTCGCTGAGAAGTTTGTCGAAGCCGTTAAAAAGGCATCCTGACAAGCTCTGATGTCCTCAACGTTTATTCGCAACCGGGAAGATTTCCGCTGTGAGCACTGCGGTCGCGAAGTCCAGGGCGACGGCTACACCAACCATTGCCCTTACTGTCTGTACAGCAAACACGTGGACGTTTTTCCGGGTGACCGGGCAGCAACCTGCGGTGGACTGATGGTTCCGGTGCGGGTGGAAGTGACGCGTTCGCATCGCTTTCTGGTACACCGTTGCGAAAAGTGCGGTCACCATCGCAAGAACAAGTGCGCTGAAAATGACAGTTTCGAAGCGTTGCTGGAAGTCATGCGATCACAGCAGCCGGGCGACTGACTCCGCTACCTGAGAAAAATTATCCGTTTTATTAAAACAACCATCCCTGTCAGGTTGAATACAAGTGCCAACAGGGATGGATTCATTAATAGATGGTACGGCTCAGTTCAGCGCCTCGCGCAGTTTCTCGACATTCTCGTGCATGATTGAGAGATAGGAAGTCTGCTCCAGATTGGCATTTCCGCCGACGTTATGGGCAGCGTTGAGCACCTCTACCCGTGCGCCGGTTGCGTCAGCGATCGTTTTTGCAATCACCTGATTTGAATTCTCCAACGTGAAAACCACCGGCAGATTGTACTCACGCACTTTATCGATCAGAAACGCGACTGTGGATGCGCCCGGGTCATTGTCAGTACTGCATCCGGGGAAAGCCGCATAATATTCCAAGCCATAATCATGTGCCAGGTAGCGAAATGGGAAGCGGTCGCCAACTACAAAAACTTTGCGTTTGGACGATGCTACCATCGATCGAAAATCCGCATCCAGCTGCTTTAACTCATTAATATAAGCCTCAGCGTTGGCTGCGAACAGCGCACTGTTGGCTGGATCCAATGCGCTCAGAGCGTCTCTGATTTTTTCAGTCATCAGGATTGCGTTGGTTGGAGACGTCCAGATGTGCTCATCAATGACGCCGTCTGAATGACTGTGACTGTCCGATTCATCATTATCGTCATCGTCATCGTGCTTTTCATCATCATTTTCATCGTGGTATTCATCGCCATCGTCATCATGTTCATCATGGGACGAGTCGTGTTGCATCCCCTCCACAATTTCCTCATTCAACCCGCGAACCGATTGGATCAATGCGACCGTAGCTGGTTTTTTATCGCCAAACGACGAAAGAATACGGTCAACCCAGCCGTCACTCTCCCCACCGATATACAGGAACAGATCAGCGTCCTGCACGGTCATGATATCGCTCGGCGTCGGTTCAAAGGAATGGCTGTCAGCTCCCGCTGGCAGTATCAAGGTGACACTCATGGTGTCTCCGGCAACGATGCGGGTGAAATCAAAAATCGGGAAAATGGTCGTAACAATATGATATCTATCATTCTGCGCTGCAGCGCCACCAACTCCCGCCAGAACGATGATCGCAGCCAGCAAAATGACCAGAAATTTATTAATTGAGTTCATTCCGAACCTCCTTCTTCCAACGCATTTTACCATTACCTCCAGGAGAGCCATTTGGATTCAGCTGCAAGCAGGAAGTTCTCATGTATAATTTTGACAGGAGATTTTTCAATTTCGCTGATCATGATTAGCTGACAAAAGGAGGACTCACATGAATAAGATTCGCGTTGCCATTCAGGGAATTCAGGGGGCACATACATCAACCGCTGTAGAAAAAGCCTTCCCAAACACCCCTGTCGAGATCGTGCTGTTCTCCACTTATGAGAAGGCATTTGAAGCGGTTGAAAAGAAAACCTGTGATTTTGCCGTCATCCCAATGGAAAATTCAATGCAGGGCAGCATCCATTCCAACTATTACCTTTTGGCACGAAAGTTCCTGTACATCATCGGAGAAGTGTACGTACCCATCCATTATTCACTGATCGGGCTGCCCGAAGCCACAATTGAAGAAGTCAACCTGGTGATTGCTCATCCTGGTGCGCTGGACATATGCATGGGATATATCGAATCCATGCCGGGCAAACCCAATATTGAAACGGTCTACGACAGCGCCGGCAGTGTTGAGCTGCTGATGAACCTGGCGAACCCGGAAACAGCCATGATCGGCTCCAGCGCGCTGGCAACTTATCACAACCTGGAAGTGCTGGATGAAAATGTTGAGGACAACGCCAACAACATCACGCGCTACAATGTTTTTTCGCGCGAACCAGTCAATCCCGGTCCGGACGGCAAAACCACCATTGTGTTCACCACCCATCACAAGCCGGGTGCGTTACTCAATGCCATGAAGGTATTCGCAGATCGCAATATCGACCTGACAAAAATCGAGTCACGACCACTGCCGGATGATCCTTATGAATATATGTTCTACGCGGATATTTCCGGACCGATCTCCGATCCGAAGGTAAAGGAAGCGATTGACGAGCTTGAGATCTACCATGCCCCCTGGCTTCGAATTCTGGGCAGCTATATTTCAAGCAAAGATTAATTCATCTCACATCAAACCTGTAAAGAAGCCGCTGAAAAATCAGCGGCTTTTTCTATGCATTCTTTCGTTCAAGATCAAGCAGAAACTCTTTTATTGGCAATCCTCCGCCAAATCCGCCCAGCGACCCGTCCGCCGCAATCACGCGATGACACGGGATGATAATTGCGATCGGGTTATGATGGTTCGCGCCGCCTACCGCCCGCGCAGCCTTGGGGTTGCCAACCTGAATGGCAATGTCACGATAACTGCGGGTCTCTCCATAGGGAATGGTCTGCAAAGCTTTCCAAACGCTCCGCTGGAACGGTGTTCCTTCCGGAGCTAACGGCAAATCAAAAGTCCTGCGCTTCCCTTCAAAATAGTCATTCAGCTGGCTGAAAACCGCCATCAGCAGCGGGTCAGCCTGAGCATCGCTCTTACGCGAGCCGGTCGGATTTGAACCGAACATCAGATCTGTTACTTTGCCATCTTCGACGCCGATGGTAAGGCTGCCGATCTGCGTTGTTTTTGTCGCGTAAAGTTTCATAATTCCCCCTCTACAATAGCTGTTGTTAATTATATAGAGGAAAGAAAGATTGCCTCACAGAAAGAATTATGAATACCGCGCAATAAATTTTAGATTGCGATACCTGCAACCCCATAGTACAGCCTGTATCTATCTCTCCTTGCACATTGCTTATCTACTCCTATTTACAATAAGCCATTCAAAATCTTTTCAGTCTTAACCACAGAAGGATTTATAGAGTTTATTTATTCTCCCTACGGTTATCTTTCTATATATTTCGATGTCTTGTCTTTCTACTTCACTTAATCTTGTGTATCGCATACGAGTAATTGTATCTCCTTATCCGTTGCACTAAATCCCTGAACCTAAGCAATAATATTCTTCAACATAAAGATAATGCAAAGGTTATTTAGTTAATCATTTTTCTCCATGGGAATTTTAATCGGAAACCTGTCTTTTGAGATATCCCATAAATCTCCAAGTTCAAAATCAAAGGCGTCGGGATAAATTGCATCGAGTCCACTACCGTTCGTAAAAGTCATTTCACCAAAGAAAATACACCCATTGATATTGTATAAATCAACTCTTACATGTGAAATTCCTTTAGAAAGAGTTTCTGCTATATAAATCATTTTTTCAAAATTTTTTGGTTTATTTATTTTTCCGTTATAGTTTGGGAGTTTTTGTGTCCACGGTAATAGTTTCCAATCCAAATTGTAAACATTTCTCCTGTGGTCAGTTTCCCGATTCATGTCCACCCAAACTGCATGAGCTTTTCCATTAAAACATAGTATTTTATAATCTGGAAGCGATTTATAAATTGGGTCAACCAAGTATTTTTCTGCAATTATTAAAGGTTCGATAGAATTGTAATGTAACTCATAAGCATTCACATAACCAAATGGAATACTTGTCCAAAAATCTAATTTCGACTTTACTAAACGATAATTTATTTTTCGTTTATCCCAGATGACAATGTTTGTACCTGATCCATTATTTGTTTTCAAAACGAAAGTATTTGGCAATCTTTCAAAATCTATATCATCGAATTTTTTCCAAACCCCATAAAGAGGTATAAGATAATTTGAACCAATTTTCTCTGTAACATAATTCCTAACCAGATATTTATCTGAGAGGTATGATCTTATTGGGTTTTGATTATATAATTTTGACCACTGAATTTTTTCTGTATATGCACGAGGTCTTTCAAGCGATAGAGGGCGATTTATTTTCTTTAGGTAAATATCTTTTAAATCATCTGAATATTTATCTGGCGGAATAGCTAAACACCGATTAATTTCTTTAATGATTCTTCTTCTTTGACAATAAAAAAATATTAGAGGAAAATGTGGTTTAATTAATTCTTTGACTCTCATTGGTGTTTAGAATACTCCTGATACATAGTAGTGTAACATTGTTTCTGTAAATTACTGAACCTTAACAAAAGAGTGAGTCAGAAGTACCCTTAAGTTCACCACAACTAAAAGGAGATACCAATGACTCACAAAAACGATTATACCCTCATAGAAGACCTGACGAAACAAGGACTGGAAACGATTCCAGAACTTGTCAGAATTCTCATCAATAACGCGATGCAAGTTGAGAGAGCCAAACATCTCAAAGCTAAACCTTATGAACGCAGCCCAGATCATTCAGGTTATGCCAATAGTTACAAACCCAAGACGGTCAAAACAAAAGTAGAGAAATCTCGTTTGATGTTTCTCATGTACGTAACAGCGACTTCTATCCTACAGCTCTGGAAAAAGGGATGTGCAGTGAAAGAGCCCTGAAGATAGCACTGGCGGAGATGTATATACGGGGTGTTTCCACACGAAAGGTGAAGGCTATAACAGAGACACTTTGCGGATTTGAAGTTTCAGCAGCCCAGGTCAGCCGGGCGACAGCGCAACTGGATGAAGTTCTTCAACAATGGCGAGACAGGGAACTGGGAGAGATCAGATATTTATTTCTTGATGCACGCTATGAGAAAGTCCGGGAAGCTGGTCAGGTGCGTGATTTAGCCATATTGATAGCCACCGGTATCAGTCTTATGGGAGAAAGGCAAGTATTAGGGGTGTCTGTTTCACTGAGCAAGCATTAAACGCATTGGAAAGACTTTCTGATAAGGTTTGAAAGAGCGCGGTCTGAAAGGGACAGAACTGGTCATCGCTGATGACCATGCAGGCTTGGGAGCAGCCAGGCGCGCAGTGTTTGGCGGAGTGCCCTGGGGCCAGCGATGTCAGTTTCATATACAGCAAAACGCAAGTGCCTATGTGCCCAGGCAAGCCCTAAAAAAGGAGGTGGCGTCAGATATACGAGCTGTTTTCAATGCGCTGGACAGAGAAATAGCAGAAGAATATTTACAAAGCATAATTAGAAAATATGGAAAAGTAGCACCTCGTTTATCGACTTGGATGGAAACCAGTCTTTCAGAAGGCTTGACTGTGTTCAGTTTTCCAGTTGAGCACAGACAAATGATAAGGACAACGAATGCGCTGGGACGTATCAACCGTGAAATTAGAAGAAGAACGCGGGTAGTAAGCATTTTTCTAAACGCGGAGTCTTGTTTGCGATTAGTAACGGCGATGCTTATGGAAATCAGTGAAGAATGGCAGGTTGGAAAACGATATTGTACTGATTTAAACCAGAATATTAGGACTGATGGGTGTTTTGACTAATGAATTTACAGAAAATAGGTTGCGTAATCGTTTTTTAAATTTATTTATTAACTAATCGAATGTGTATATCCTATAAGAATTCTTTTTTATATGAATTTCTTTATGATTCATATTCGTAAATGATTCTTGTTCTTTATTAATCCATTTCGCATTCGATTCGAAAGACAAACACCCAATCTGTTTAAAACGTAATAAAGATATGGCGATAATGAAAATATTTGAATGCTTACCTTCTCTTTTATTTTTTTTCTCGGATGATTTTCAATCAGACCCTCTATTACTTTTTTTACTTCAGGCAAAGTGTTTGTAAGATCTTCAGACACTTTTTTGACTGCTTTTCTTGCCGAGAGCCCTTGTGAACACAGTGCTTTCGTACAAGATTTCAAGTTAAAAAGATAATTATCAAGAATGGCAGAATATCTAAGCTTGTTGGAAATTTCTTGCAGCTCCGAATTATTTTTTAAATCGATATAATCGTTCACGCTTTGCAAGGCCAACACGCTATGAAATTTAAAAATGTTGTAGCTGTATGTTTTAGAACCTTCATGTTGAACGTAATAAGAAAGTGTCTTATTGAGAAATTTTACCGTATCAGCTTCAATTAAAGCTTTATAAGTAAATTCCAAGTCTTGGCCGCTATAATAATTTTCACTAAACAAAAGATGTTTTTCAGATAACAATTCTTTTTTGTAAACCGCACTTCCAATACAAATTCTCATTCGTTTATCAAGTATGTCATTCAATACCAATGGACCACTCTCAATGTCCTTTTGATACGGATAAAGATCTGTGAATTTATAAAAAATTGTTCTATCTGGTTGTACTTGATCAATCTTCCAGCATAAAATATCATAAGATTCTTTTTCCAAAATTTTTAAAACATATTCAACTAGCTGATTATCCAGGAAATCATCACCATCCAATAAAAGAATATAATCGCCGGAAGCTTCGGAAATTCCCTTATTTCTTGCTGAACTCACGCCGCGATTTTCCTGGTGGATTAACTTGGAGTTTACTATATTGTTACTTCGAATAAATTCCGCAACGACCCTATTAGTCGCATCTGTCGAACCATCATCGACAATGATTGCCTCAAAGTTATTATCCGTTTGATTTTTTAACGAACTCAAAGTGTTGAGGATATATTTCTCCACATTAAAGGCAGGAATTATAATGCTCAGTTTCATATTCACCCTCATTCCAAAGCAATAATCTATTTAGTATTGATCACAACAATTCCTGTTGTTTTCTTATTTTATATGATTCTTGATAGATTAAGGGAGATAAAAAGAATAATTGTGGATAATGAGCCAGCAGTCTTACTTTTTATCAATTCATTGATTGACAATTCATTTAATTAATCTTGGCTAAATATGAAAAATAATTAAGCCGGAAACTTTTTCATCATAAAAAAGGCCGCTTCGTGCGGCCTTTACAGATAATTTTTAATCTTAGTAGTTCACACAGCGAACTTCAAAATAGGCCTGCGGATGTGAACAGGTTGGGCATTTCTCTGGTGCCTTCTTGCCATAATGAAGATGACCACACACCCGGCAAATCCAGACAACGTCTTCCTCTTTCTGGAATACACTGCTGTTTTCCAGATTTTCAATCAGTTTCCTGTAGCGTTCTTCGTGTTTCTGCTCAATTGCGCCGACCAGCTCAAATTTTTTAGCAATCTCGGTGAATCCTTCTGCACGTGCGGTTTCGGCAAACTCTTTGTACATTTCGGTCCACTCGTAATTCTCACCAGCAGCCGCATCAATCAGGTTTTCTGTTGTCTTGGGGACTCCGCCATCATGCAGGTATTTGAACCATAACTTGGCATGTTCCCGTTCATTTCCCGAGGTCTCGGTGAAAATTGCACTGATCTGTTCGTAACCCTCTTTTTTAGCCTGGGAAGCATAATACGAATATTTATTCGTAGCCATCGATTCACCGGCAAACGCGGCGTTCAAATTCTTTTCGGTCTGTGACCCTTTTAATTCCATTCTGAGCTCCTTTATATAAAAACGTTAAAAATCTGCAACCCACAACCCGTGCAAATTGCACCAGGTATAAATTTTCCCGCTATGCCCCTGATAAACTGTGAACACATATTGAGGTGCCATATCCTGTTCCAGTTTCTGGATGATGATCGTGCGGTTGTAGCAAACTGCAATCCAACTGATATGATGTTCAGCCGTCATCGGATGATTGGTGCTGCCTACCCGCACCAACATATCGCGGGTTCCCAGGTATTCATAAACGGGAAGATGTTTTTCGGAGGACTGGCTTCCAGTGTTCTCTGGTTCCGGTTCCAGCACTTCTCCACAACAAATAACCTGTTCAGAACTTTTTTCTATTCTGAACAGGCTGTTTCCGCACTTCTTACATACGAAGACTTCTAATTCACAGCCTTCCATCATTTAAGTCAGTTCTTCAAAATCCTCTTTACCTAAACCGCAAACAGGGCAAGTCCAATCTTCCGGAAGATCCTCGAATGCGGTTCCGGGTTCGATCCCGCTGTCAGGATCACCTACTTCGGGGTCATAAACATACTGACAACCAGTGCAAATATATTTCTTCATCTTGAAACTCCTCTTACAAATACATTATTGATGAAAACAATGTGTCATCAATTTGAATTGAATTTTAACATGAAATCGGAAAAGATGAATTATGTTATAAGAAGTCAGCCAGCCAGGTGAACGTTAATCCAGTCCAATCACGCGCCAGCCACATCAGCCATGAAAAAATGTTATAGACGGAATTATCCGAAGCCACTGCCAGCGCGTCCATTCCAACGCGTTTGCAGCTGTAGAGTGCGCGAGACGTGTGGAAGCTTTGCGTCACCAGCACCGCTTTTTTAATGCCGAACCTGTTGACAGCATTTTCACAGGTGGCACTGGTGCTGAGGCCAGTTTCATCCTGCACGATCGCCTCCTGTGGTACGCCCATGTTGTTTGCCAGCGCAGCCATCACAGCGGTCTCATGCCTGCTGGCAGCGGAGTTATCGCCGCTCATCAGCAACCGTTCCACCGCTCCTTTTTGATAAAGCCTGACCGCCGTTTCTACCCGATCGCACAATACACTGGAAGCAGTACCGTTACGGTAGACGCCGGCGCCAAATACGATCGCGATCGGATAATCATTACGGTTGTAATCCACCAGATCGATCTTCTGAGAGCGTACCTGCAGGGTGATCGCCAATGCCGGCAGCTGGAATAATACAGCTGAAAACACCACCAGATAGGAAAAAACCCGCAAAACCGGATGACTTTTCGCCAGAATCCGCACCAGCACGAAAACTGTCCACACCAACCGCCAGAATGCCAGAAAAAACAGCCCCGCCAGACAGAAATAGAAGGTAAAACGCACCGAGATGCCGCGGTTTTGCCGCAGGATATACTGCCAATAGAAGGTTTGCCAGAAAACCGCGAACAGACTGACGCTCAGCCATACGATCCCAACCCGAATCGGACGTTGCAGCTGGATCAGCTGCCAAAGTCTGCTCTCCGTGCGCTCATCCAACGCCAGTGGATCAGCAAGGGATTTGCCAAACTGGTTGATGCCACGGTAAATCTGCAAAGCAGCTGCCAACACCAGCCACACCAGCAGCGAGGGCAGCGTCAACCCCAGTATGTGAATCAAGCCGGAGGATTGACGGATGCCTACGCCCATATAAAAACCCTGCAAAACGATCACCGCCAGATCCCCGAGAACCAGAAGAATCAAATTGAACATAAAGGGAATTATACAGGGCTGTTCCCGCTGACATCTTCATCAACCGCCATTTGTTTACGCTCAGCCTGCCACCCAACCGGAGAGCCCCACACTGTTTTGCGGGATCACCGTTCCACCGAAGGTGTGTGAGTCGTTGACAGTATAGGTGATCAGGTGATAGGAATGCAGCCCAAGCATCCGGTTGGCAACGCGGTTTTGCAGACGCGTGGAAAGCGCACCAGGTTTATACACCGGCGCACTCAGATCAGCAGCGTTGACGTTCATCAGTGGCTCGCTCAGGTTGATGTCAATACCAATCCCCAGCATGGAGGAATTGGCAGTCATGGCAGTCACCACTCCCAGCCCATTGAGTTCCACCTCCGCGCTGTTTAACCCGGTCACCACCCTCACCGCCAGGTTGGCATCCTGCGCATATGGAACCCAGGCGCCAGGCACCGCATTGGTGTTCTGCGTGACAGAACACAGTTTCCGCAGCGGTCGATGCATTGGATGATTCAGGTTCCAGACCAT
Organism: Chloroflexota bacterium; assembly: GCA_012799995.1. Taxonomy (GTDB): domain Bacteria; phylum Chloroflexota; class Anaerolineae; order Anaerolineales; family Anaerolineaceae; genus Flexilinea. The sequence continues at coordinate 27,559 of JAAZKE010000016.1, forward strand.
CCGATCCGTGACCGTATCTTTTGTCACTCCATTGGCAGTCAGCCCAATCGTCCCGAGATAACGATAAGCGGGGCTTTCGGCGCTCACCAACACGCCGTCCAGCCATTGAGTGGGAGTCATGCGCGTGGTAAGGTCAACCCAGGGCGAGAAGCGTCAGGCGCGGCAGTCCGCTGCCATCCAGATGCAGCCAGGCGTCATAACAGCAGGAAGTATTCAACCCGGAGAGCGGAACGGAGAGCGCACTAAACTGCACCGTCTCCCAGCCGCTTTCAGACCGATAGAGGGGAATGCGGTTGCCGCCATAGGGAACGTAATAAAGCGTATCAGCGGAGTTAATATCCGAAGTGGGCGTTGGATTGCCCGCCATCAGCGTCAGCCGCCCAGCTGCGCAGTCAATGTTTGCCGCGCCTCTCAGATTTTCCGTAATGCTGCGAACAGAGCTCACCGATTGGACAACCGGATCCCAATAACAACTGCCAATAAGGCGTCGACCGGCGGATACCGGCAGATTGCTTTGTACGACCAACTGCATCCCAGCCCCTGCTGCGCTCTTCTCCACCGCGATCTGCAGCAGTCCCGCCGAGGGAAACTCAAGCGCGCTGACCGTTTTGGTGAGCGTCGTTTCAGAACAGGCTGGAACACCTTCGATCATCAGTGCGCAGGGATTAAGCGTAATCTCCGCGCCATTGCCATGCAGAGCCAGATCAGAGCGATAATTGTTCAGCAGCTGGCCAAGCAAAGCGCTGCTGCTTTCCGGATTTCCGAGCGTAAGCGCATCGCTGCGCAGGTCATTGTATTGACTGGCGAGCGTGGTGTCGCCCGGCTGCACTGCTGTTGAAAGTGGATAGGTCATCAATTCCTCCAAATTGATTTTTGTTTAAAGAATTTAAGATGGCTGCCAGACAGCCTCACCCCACAGCGAACCGCCAGCCGCGGGATCATCGAGCCACATACGCTGCGGATGCAATGGCAGATCGCACAGTGTGCGCGTTGAAAGATGAATTTCGAATGTCTCAACTTCGGGATAAATTGAGTTGATCACCACATGATCATCCCCGAAAAGTCCGCGGATCCTTCCCGTGCGCGTTATCAGTTGAATGTCCTGTTTTTCCAGCAGAATCGCCCGCAGCCGCTCACGAAATTCCTCCGCTGCAATTGGAAACCATGATCCATCAGGAGCCAGCAACGGTTCCGCCAACAATGCTGTTAACCATAAGTGTCGAATTTCGCTGACAGTTTCAGTTCCTCCTTCTCCATCAACCCGGTAGACCTCATAATGAATGCGAACCCTGCTGCCGGGGAACTTTCCACCCGCCTCAGCGCAGATCATTGGCAGGTCGGGATGCAGCGCGTGACGCAGGATGCAATCGCAGTTAATTCCAGGAAACCATTCCATCTTCAGATCTTGAATCCGGCAATTGGAAACGGCTGTGAAATGCGCTCCAACGATGCCGAAGCATCATTTTGCAGGCGCGCCTGAAAGCTTTTCAGCAGTGCTTTCGCCTGCCGCTCCAACCGTGGAAAATCCTGTGGGCGTTTGCCATTGACTTCGGCAATCGCCGCTGCACGCGCCTGCAACGCAAACCCAGCAGTCCCCTCACAAAGGATTTGAAGATGATGCGCCGGGAGGCTGGTTGCGGTAGCTCCATCCAGCCCTTCCAGTTGATGCGGCAGCTGCAGCCTGAGCCGTAGGGACAGCGGCGCCGCCAGCCCAACAAAAGATTTTGAACGGAAACAATAGCGTTCGCCCTGCTGCTGAGCAATGCAGTCAATATCCTGCCACACCACCGCGGTCTCGCATCGTAACGCTACGCTGTTCAAAATCACGCCGCCTGGAAGCGTCAGGCTGACAAACGCGCTTTCTGCGCTGACGAATTCCGCTTCGACCTCAAGCTCCGTTGTGCGCGGGAAGTACAACCCATACACTTCCAGTGCGAACTGCAGACCAACCCGCAGCATTCCATCTGAAAATCGCCTGCCGTTCTCATCACCAAGCAGCTGCAATGTGGTACTTCTTAATGTTTCCCAAGCGGTCATCTCAAATCCTTCCTGAATGTTTCAACCCGCGAACTATTCTTTTCCACAGTCAATCCACATATCCTGCCTGTTTCCTAACAAAATAAATGAGCATTTCCACAACTTTTCCACCGGTTTTCAACATTCGCTTCAACTTTGGGCGGTGAGGGAACCATCACCGCCCATGTCCTCTATTGCTGCTGACTTTTCCCCCGCAACCCGTCCTCCAGGGCAACCCCGAGGATGTAGGCTGCCAGCACCGCAGTGCCATTTGCCACTGCCTCTTCGTTCAGTGGAAACTGCGGCAGATAGACCGCCAATATCGAATAAACCAACCCCACCAACGCAGCCCAGAACTTCCGTGACCGCAAAACCTGTTTCCACATAAAGGCACCTCCTGAACTCTTACGGGACAACGTTCGACTTGTACAGCGGGCGATAATCCGCCACAAACACACTCAGGAAATGGCGCGCCTTGATCCGAACCTCGTCGTTGGTAAACAAAGCGCCATTCAATTGATTGTCAGCAATGTAGATCTCAGGCATCAGGCCAAACCGTTCGCCGATGATTACTGCCGGAGCCACCAACGGATCAGCCACCGCTGCCCAGTCATTGGGATCGCTCATCTCGGGACAGGTGATCACATCACCTGGCAAACCGCGTTGCAGGTTTTCCGAGGTGATATCCTGTTCCCATGCCATGGTTGGATACAGGATCCGCTGTGCGGTCAAGCGCAAGGCACGCGGAACGATCAGGTAACGCGCGTCCAGCGCCTGAATCGGTGCGACCGAACCGCTGTTGACCAGCAGCGGTTGGTTATAGATCGCGCTGCCGGCTGCTTCCCAGCTCTCTGCTGACAGAGCACTCGTCCCCAGATTGGCATGCGCCGCGTCAAACACCGGTTTCCCATCCGACATCAGCGGACCAGTGCCGGCAGATTCAGTAAAGACCGAGCCAACCATCGCGGAAAGTCGACGCAAGCCAGCGGTTGCCAGCTTCATCGGAAATTGTCGCAGCCGCAGCGTGTCATCGCGCTCGAACATCTCCAGTGTCAGTCCCAGGTAACCGCCATATTTCGCCCAGGTGCCGGTCTCAGCTGAGTCACTCACCCCCAGCGCAGTGTAAGCCGCCCCTTCAGCAACCGATGGCAGCAGGTTGATTTCGCCGACCAGGATGCCGCTGATTGTTTGCAGGCTGTTGAAGTGCTCCACGGTTACAATCCGTTCCCACCAGCGATAGCCGCTCTTTCCGAGCTCATCCCAGCGCTGCACAATCAATTTGTTGAGCGCATTTTTCAGCAGCGCCGGCAGATCAGCGCTCACCGACAACCGTGTCTGTTCGGGATGATAGCCACCATGGAAATCAAGGTCACCGGTCGTCAACGTATACAATTCGCGGATTCCGCTCAGGCGCTCAGTTTGGACACCCCGCAGATTCTCCGGCCGCGCAGCCCCCAACAGATCATGAACCGCTGCACTGAGACGATCGCGCTCGTCAGTCATCTGCTCAATGCGCGCACCCGGCCCGTTGATTGTCCCGGCAGCGGTCAATGCGCTTATGACCTGTTGCTGCACGGCGATTTCATTGCGCAATACCTGCGGATCAAAGGCAGTACCGCTGAAGCGCACGCGCAGCTGTTTTTGCACCGCCTGCGGCAAATTGGATGCGCTGAGCGCGCTGTCCAACAGATAACTGTACAATCCGGAATCAGCCGGTTCGTCGGCCTTTCCTCCATCGCCGGAATTTTGAAAACGCGCCCGCAGCGGTTCCGCTTCTCCAGCAACGCTTGTTTGGAGTTTCTGCGATGCCAGCGCGCGCAAAAAGGCACCCCCGCGCGCCGGATCAACTACCAGATCCACCGAGTGAATTTTCAGGATGCGGTCAACGTGTTTTCCCCTGCGGGTGAACGACAGATCTGCCGAGAAGCCCACCCGGGCAGCGCTGCCATGCTCCGACAGCATCTGCCTGCCGGTCTCCTTCAAAATTTCCGCAGCCGGACCGAGCGGTTGCAGCCGACAGCGAATGCCGCGAATCGAATCGTCCCATTGCGGTTCCGTTAACACGCCTGCCAGATCACGAACGCTGTGGTGCTGCCCGTCACTTTGCTCAGCGACATGATCGATGAAGCACTGTGCGCGGTCAAACAAGGGCAAAGCGTCCTTCAGCACCGGTTCATCAAAATGCCAGCCGTTGCCCTCGCCGACGGTGATCGCAGCGATTTCAAAAAACTGCGCATCGTAAGTTGGCGTTCCTTCCAGACGCAGCAGGCCATGTTCGACCGTACCGGATTCCAAACCATTGTCAAGCTTTTTTGCCATTTTCTTCCTTTCCACTTATTAGAATTTTATTTCTATTAAAGAGGTGTCGGATAATTTTTACAACTGCCATTTTCAGCAGGGAAGGTGTACGAAATCTCTGCCTGAATGCTTGACAATTCAAATTGAGAGGAAGAAAATGAAGAAGCAGCCAGCCTTGGCTACCCGACATGATCAAGGTCAAACGTATTGCCGGGGAAAACAGGAGGAGAACTATGAATCCGCAAAAGAAAAATTCAGCATATCGGTCAGTCGTAACCGTGGTAATTATCTTTGGTATTATCAGCCTGTTCGGCGATGTGGTTTATGAAGGCGCGCGCAGCGCCAACAGCCAGTACCTCAATTTGCTGGGCATCAGCGCGACCACCGTTGGTCTGGTCTTCGGCATTGGCGAGTTTCTTGGCTATGCACTACGCCTTTTGGCAGGGGTGTTGTCGGATAAAACCCACCGTCAATGGGTTTTCATCTTCATCGGGTATGGTTTACTGATTGTGGTCTCGCTGATGGGGTTGACTGTCAAATGGCCGGTGCTGGTCATCCTAATTCTGCTGGAACGCATCGGCAAAGCGCTGCGCAGCCCAGCCAAAGATACGATCCTCTCCTCAATCGCTCAGCAGATGGTCGGGGTAGGCACAGCATTTGGGGTGCAGGAAGCATTGGATCAGGTGGGCGCATTTCTCGGCCCGATGATCTTCACCACGGTTTTCGCCCTCTCAGGCACGCAGGGTGTGGCTGAATATCAGCTCGGCTATCGGTTGCTGATTTTTCCTTTCATCGCGCTGATGGGGTTCCTGTATTATGCCTATCGAAAAATCGAACGCGAAGAGCTGATCCCGGAGATGAAAATAAAAGAATTCCGCAACGAGAAGCTTTCGAAAATCTTCTGGGTCTATACGCTCTTCACCCTGGTCGGAACGCTCGGATTCGTCAATTTCAGCACTATCGGATATCACCTTAAAGCGCGCGACCTGATGGACGACGCCACCATCACCGGGCTGTATGGCGTCGCGATGATCATGGACGCGGTGATGGCGCTGGTGATTGGCAAGCTGTACGACACCATGAAGTCACGCTCGAAGAGAAAAACCGGTGGGCTGGCGGTGCTGGCGGTCACCCCGATTTTTACCGTTCTGTTGCCGTTTTTCACGCTCACAGAAAATAAAACGTTGATCATCATCGGTATGATGCTGTTCGGCATTATCATGGGGACACATGAGACCATCATGCGCTCAGCGATCTCTGACATCACCCCCTTTTACAAACGCGGCACCGGCTATGGCGTCTACAACGCGGCTTACGGACTAGCGCTTTTTGGTGGGGCATCGCTGTTCGGATATCTGTATGATCAGCATATGATCCCGCTGATTCAGGGCATTACAGTCGTAGCCGAAATTGTGGCAGTGATCCTATTCGTCCGAATGCTTGCCATGACCCGCGAAAACCCTGAGCACATAGCCTGATTTCGTGAAAATCCGATTCGCTTTTGAATTCCCTGTAATAAAATAGGAATAAGGAAAGAGAGTTAAACGATGATGATCACCACCAAAGGCCGATATGCGCTCAGCATTATGCTTGACCTGTCCCTGCAACCCGATGACAGCTACATTTCGCTCGCTAAAATTGCAGAACGGCAGCAGATCTCGCTGAAATATCTGGAGCTGATCGTTGCGATGCTGAACAGAGAAGGTATGGTCGAAAGCATGCGCGGCAAACGCGGCGGATATCGCCTGACGAAGTCCCCAGCAGATTACACGGTTGCCTCCATCATCCGATTGGCCGAGCGCTCAATTGCGCCGGTTTCCTGTCTGGAAGGGGAAGTCAATTCTTGTGAGCACGCCTACAATTGTCTGACGCTGCCAATGTGGGAAAAACTCGAAAAACTGATTGACAACTACCTTGAGAGTGTAACGCTGCAGGACCTGATCGACAAAAAGGTCTGACTTTTGATTTCTTATAATATTCCTATTGATTTGATAGGATTAAGAATTATAATAATAATGAGAAAAAGAAGCGTGCAGAACAGGAAAGGAACGGAACTGAATGAAAGTTTATGCTGATAACGCCGCAACCACACAAATGAGCCGTACCGCAATTGATGCCATGTTGCCATACATGGAAAGAATCTACGGCAACCCTTCCAGTCTGTACACAATTGGGCAGGAAGCTGCGGAAGCATTGCTGCAGGCGCGTACGGTGATGGCGAAATATCTCGGGTGTGAAGCGCGTGAAATCACGTTCACTTCCGGTGGCAGCGAAGCGGACAATCAGGCGCTCCTGACTGGCGCAACTTTGGGCGAGAAAAAAGGCAAAAAACATATCATTTCGACTGCAATCGAGCATCATGCCATTCTGCATATGCTCAAACGGCTTGAAAAACAGGGCTTTGAAATCACGTTGCTGGATGTACCGGAGAACGGCATCATCTCCGCAGAGCAGGTGCGAAATGCGATCCGCGAAGACACCTGTCTGGTGACGGTGATGTATGCCAATAACGAAATTGGCACCATCCAGCCAATCGCCGAAATTGGCGTAGTCTGCAAAGAAAAGGGTGTTCTGTTCCACACTGATGCAGTTCAGGCGGCTGGTCATCTGCCAATTGATGTAAAAAAAGAAAACATCGACATGCTTTCTCTCTCAGCGCATAAATTCCACGGACCGAAAGGGGTTGGCGCACTATACGTTCGCAAGGGCGTACCGCTCACCAACCTGATCGAGGGTGGCGGACAGGAGCGCGGCAAACGTGCCGGCACCGAAAATGTTCCCGGCATCATGAGCATGGCGGCTGCTTTCGAGGAAACCTGTGAGAATATGGAGAAAAATGCGGTCAAAGTTGCAGCATTGCGCGACAAACTGATTGCAGGACTCGCCAGAATTCCGCATTCAGTTCTGAATGGCGATCCGCTGCAACGGTTACCCGGTAACGTCAATTTTTGTTTCGAAGGCATTGAAGGCGAATCGCTGTTGCTGCTGCTGGATGAGCGGGGAATTTCCGCCTCCTCCGGTTCAGCCTGCACTTCCGGCTCACTCGAACCCAGCCATGTACTGCTGGCAATCGGACGACCGCACGAAATCGCTCACGGTTCGCTGCGTCTTTCGCTCAGCGAAAACAGCACCGAAGCCGAAGTCGATTACATCTTGAAAGCAGTGCCGGAAGTGGTGGATTATTTACGAAAAATGTCGCCGGTTTGGCGTGATTTGGTTGAAGGCAGAAAAGAATTTTTGCTCTAAAAGGATTGGAGAGTTAATCATGGCACTCTATAGTGATATCGTGATGGATCATTTCAAAAACCCCCGCAATGTTGGTGTAATTGAGAACGCGGACGGGATCGGCGAAGTCGGCAATGCGCGCTGCGGCGACATCATGAAGATTTATCTGAAAATTGACAATGACATCGTCTCTGACGTCAAATTCGAAACCTTCGGCTGTGGCTCAGCGATCGCCTCCAGTTCCATGGCGACCGAAATGATCAAAGGAAAGCCGCTGAGCGAAGTGTTGAAAGTCACCAACAAAGCGGTCGCAGAAGCATTGGATGGATTACCGGCGCATAGACTGCACTGCTCGGTGCTGGCGGAAGAAGCGATCAAGGCTGCGGTTCAGGACTATTACGAAAAAAATCATATCGACTATGACCGATCGCAGTTTCCGAATTGTGACGACTGCGAGCATTGCGGAACCTGCCGATAAAACGAACATAAAATCTCAGCTGCCGCTCCATTCGCTGCATGTTCCCCGGCAGTGTTAAAATCATTGCTGACCAACACGCCATCCTGGAGCGGATTCTGATTCTTAAGTTCAGAGCCACAGGAATCTTCATGCTACTCCAATACGCTCAATTCACACCATCCTCAGCAGCGGTCAATAATTTCTTAATCGGGAATCGCCATGCCTGCTAACGTGTTGGTCGCAATGAGCGGCGGGGTGGATTCTACAGTCGCGGCCTGGTTACTACAGCAGCAGGGATACGACTGTGTCGGCGCCACCATGGTGCTCTACAATGAGGCAAATGATGGACGCGTTGAGGATGCCCGTGCTGTTGCAGCCAAACTGAACATTCCTTTCCATGTCTTCGACCTCAGAGAGGATTTTCAGGCTGAGGTGATTTCGCGCTTTGTCACCGCCTATCAGGCTGGCGCGACACCCAATCCCTGTATCGAATGCAACCGCCGTATGAAATTTGGCAGGTTAATGGACCTCGGGACGCTGCTCGGATGTGAATTTATTGCCAGCGGCCATTACGCGCGCATAGAAAAAACCGATGATCGCTATCTGCTCAGGAAAGGAGCTGACCTCTCCAAGGATCAAAGTTATGTGCTGGCATTTCTGACTCAGCCACAGCTGGCGCGAATCAAGCTACCGCTGGGAGCGATGACCAAGGACGAAATCCGTCAGCTGGCACATCAACAGGGATTCGTAAACAGCGCGAAAAAAGAGAGCCAGGACATCTGTTTCGTGCCGGATGGCGACTATGCGAAGATCATTAAAGAGCAGTCAAACCTTCCCGACCAACCGGGTGATTTTGTTGATCTGCAGGGCAGGCTGCTCGGCAAACATCAGGGGCTGATTCACTACACCATCGGACAGCGTCGGGGATTGGGACTGGCAATGCCGGAGCCGGTATACGTGGTTGCCAAACAACCACATAACAACACTGTCATAATCGGTCGCGAGCAGGATCTATACACAAAACAGTTGGACGCCGACGACTTCAACTGGATCGCCTATGATCAGCCGCCGCAGGAGCTGCGTGTCAAAGCCAAAATCCGCTACGGTCAGACGGAACAATGGGCAACCGTTCACCCCAACGGAGCGGACGCGATCCATCTGACTTTTGACGAGCCGCAGCGCGCCATTGCCCGCGGGCAGGCGGTGGTGCTCTATGAAGGTGATTTCGTAGTTGGCGGCGGTACGATTCAATAACGATTCAAGTGTATGGAATTGTCAGGAAAGTTTAACATTGCTGTTTAAAAACCCTTCGGCAGAAAAACAATCAGTAAAACTGTTTACGGGCAGACTATATGATATGATAGCTGCCGAAATAAAATGAACGCACCTGTTGACCTGAGCAAGATCACATTTGAAACCGAAAGACTGTTGCTTCGCGCACCGCAGGAACAGGATCTGGAGGATTTCTTCTGCTACGCCTCTATACCGGGCGTCGGTGAGATGGCTGGCTGGAATCATCACCGCGACCGCAATGAGTCTGCCAAAATCCTTGCGATGATGATCAAGGAGAAAAAGACGCTGTCGCTGATCCTGAAAGCTGAAAATCGCATGATCGGCACGATTGGTTTGGAGATGCATAAAGATGAACTGGGGTCGAAATTCGAACCGCTGCGTGGACGCGAAATCGGCTATGCCATGAGCAAAACGTATTGGGGTCAGGGGTTGATGCCGGAAGCGGTAACTCGCGTGATCCAACATTGCTTTGGCTCACTTAAATGGGACTATCTTGTCTGTAATTATCGGGGGAATAACCCGCAATCCGCTCGCGTCGCCGAAAAATGCGGTTTTAAAGTTTATAAAGATACCATTTTACAGGACCGAAATGGCATGGATCATCCAGGAATACTCACCGTCCTGCTTAATCCAGAACGGGTGAAGGCGGACTTATCCGAATTCTTAAATTCGGATAAGTGAACATAACATTGATCTCTCAGAAAAAAAGAACGCTTTTGAAGCGTCCTTTTCAGATGAATCAAATCCAGGAACTACATTTTCAGGTTGGTCAATTGACTCTGCATACGGCGGGTCAGTACCATCTGAAGATGTTTCTTCTCTTCATTCAGCACGATCTTCATGTCGTCCGGTGCGATATCCGGATAGAGATCCATGATTTCATTAACCATCATCACAGAATCCCTCTCAAGTGATTCAGCCAGCTCAAACACATCATCCTTGGTCTTCACTTTGGAGATTTTCGCCAGCATTTTGGCATTATCATGCTCAACAATGTCCTTCAACAGCACATTCAGATACTCCTGATGATCATCGCTGACCTCAACCTTGAACTTGCCACTGGCCTCATAACGTTCAAGCAGGGCGCTGTAAATTTTCATATGGCGATCTTCGTCTTTTGCCATATTCTCAAAAAACTTACCGCCAATCGCAGCATCTTCAGCCAGTCGCCGATACCAGTCACCGACAGCTTTTTCATTCGCTACCATCATGCGGAAAAATTCCGCTCCATCCCATAACTTAGCCATAATTCCTCCCTTTTGGACTATGTCCAGAAAAGTTGCTTTTTATATAATTCATTATATGAAATGGGTATTGAACCTTCAAGATTAAAATGGTTAAATCAACCTTAAATAAACCTTTTTTCGCTCAGAATCCAATCCGAAGACCATATCAAACTGTTCCAAAGATAAAAAAGCTGCCTGAAAAAGGCAGCTTATGTTATTGAAGCAGGTAAGTTAGTTTGACTGCAATTCAGCGAAGATTACACGACGATCGAGGTAACTGCCATTGTAGCTTTCATTTTCACAGGTGATCAAAACCAGCGTCTTGTCATATTCAAAAGCTTTTTCAGAAACTTCGGCGAATTCGTTCGGTTTGTACAGCGCGTTATAGCGCACCACAAACTCAATCAGTTCGCCATTCGATTTTCGAACGAAGATCCGGTCATTTTCTTTCAGATTGCCAATGAACAGGAATGGACCAATACGTTGGTTGGTCAGGTGATTGTGCGCAGCGATCATGCTGACGCCTTCGCCTGGAATCGCACTGCCTTCCAGCACACCACCGCGGTCTTCCAGCCCTTCCACTTCCCAGTGGTTATCGGTCAGCGGCACCCACACCAGCTGCGTAGTAACGTCCAACAAAGGTAATTGCAGCTCCATACCCAACGAAACATATGAAAGTTCCATAGGCTTGGATGGCAGGAAATTCCGATAAATCGAGAATCCGGTCATCGGCAGTGGAATACCTGGTTGCCCGGGCTCTTCCGTTGGAAGCTGCTTCGCCTGAATACCCATCGCAGCCATCTCCGGTTTGGCTTCCTCCTCTGCAAGCTGTGCATCGACCATTTCATCCGACACGCTGCCTTCGGGAATCTCAGCGCTTTTCTCTTCCACAAAGGGGACTTCGGCAAAAGTAACATTATTAATTTCTTCTGCTACTGGCATAGCAGACAGAAGCGGTTCGCTCTCCGCTGTAACGGCGGGTTCCAGCGGCGGAACTTGGGTGCTCTCCGATACCAGATACCAGTCATCACCCAACTGCGGTTTTTTTGCAACAGGCTCCATAGTGGCAACAGGAACGACCGTCTCCAGTGGAATCGACTCATCGAACCTCGGGTTTTCAGCTGGCATGAACGGTAGCATTTTGAATGGGACGACTGTCGCTTCGTGCACGATCACTTCCGGCTGCGGCAGTTCTTTTGCATCCATCGCTGCCACTGGTTCAGGAGTCTCCAAAACTTCTTCTGTGCCAGCCACAGTCCCGGTTTCCCAGACTGGATACAAATCCAGGTCAGTAGTTGCTGCGATTATTTGACCAAAGTTATAAATCTTGCCTTCCCCATCATTGCTGGTACTCCAACCCGTCAGCAGAAACCCTTCTTTTTTCAATGGATCAGGATTCCCGTCCGCATCCAGCCCCAGGTTCCCCATAATCGGAGCCGGATCGCCAAACTGATAGCTGAGGTCATCCACAGGAGCGCTTCCGCTGTCCGCTCCATCGGTATGGTATCTCAGCTGAATACCATCCGGATCGACAACCACCTGATCAGAAATGATCAGCGTCGCATCGGCATAACTTTCATAGTAGAAGAGGGCGTCGCTGCGTGCAACTGTCACGCGCATTGGCCAGCTGCCAGGCTTCGTAAACTGCTCCTTCTCACAGGTATCGAACCTTAAACCATCCAGCGAACAGGTATAGATCAAAGTCGGCTGCGGGTCAACAGCAAAATCCAACCCGTCAGAATACAGCACCTCGATGCCAAACAGTTGCGGCGCAAAGGACATCCAGGAACTGTCACCGCTGTAGGGGATGGGTGCGGATTGATCATTGACCGTAATCAGAGAATCACAAAAATCTTTTTCACCGCATACCGGCTGCGCGCTGGCGCCGCTGGTACTGAGAAAAATCATCATCAGACTGATTATCAGCAAGAGCTGTGTTTTTCGTTTTATCATGTTCCGCTCCATTCCTCAATTCGGGTTGCCCATCAGCATGGGAATGCTTCCAATACCCTGTTTTGTTTTAGATCATGAGAAATAGTGCAAGGTTCATGCCATTTTCAGAACGGTCGTAGGTCCAACAATTATGATAAAAAATGTAGGGGCGACAATGCGGTCTGAAAGCCCGGGCGTCGCCAGTTCGTCCCACAGACGAAAACAACAGGTTCTCCA
>JAAZKE010000017.1 GCA_012799995.1 Chloroflexota bacterium
AATCAGAAACATCGTATGATCACCTCAAGAGTTGCTTATCTAATTGAAGGGGATCCCAGAATGAGCCAAGCGTAAACTGTAAACGATCACCCTTAACAACTTGTAAATGATCATTGTCTTGACAGGATTATCGCCCCTACATTCTCCGCTTGGTCAATGTTTTACAAAAATCAGCATGCGCGCATCGCCGGACGGGCGTCAGCCTGAAATCCTGGCGATTATTTTAGAAATGTTTCGCAATGGAACCTCTGATTTGTCCGTTGGACGAACGGGCGATGCTCGGTCTTTCAGACCGGATTATCGCCCCTACATTCTCCCCTTGGTCGACGTTTTTACAAAAATCAGCATACGCGCGTCGCCCGCGATGAGCGTCAGCCCTTTCAGACCGGATTATCGCCCGTCCATTCTTCCCTGATCGATGTTTTTACAGAAATCAGCAGATGCGCGGCAGCATTTCGCCGGGCAGCGCATCGATAATGCGATGCGTGCCATAAACGTTGCGCAGCGTCACACCTGCCAGCGGATTTCGTTCGACTACCTTGCCGATCATAGCTGCATCTTCGCCATAGCGGCTGGCGCGTATGACTTGGAGGGCTTTCTCCGCGTCAGCTGCAGGGACAATCACGATCATTTTGCCTTCGTTGGCGACCCACAGCGGGTCAAACCCCAACAGCTCACACAACTGTCCGGCTTCCTCATCAACCGGAATCGCAGCTTCTTCCAGCGCAATCGTCACCTGGCTCTGCGCGGCAATTTCGTTGAGCGTTGTTGCCAGCCCCCCGCGGGTCGGATCGCGCAGCACGTGAACCGAGGGCACCTGATCCCGCAACCTGCTGACCAGTTCTGTCAGGGGTGCGTTGTCAGAGCGGACGTTCGCCTGGAATCCCAGTTCTCCGCGCGCGCACATCACAGCGATGCCATGCACGGCAATTCTGCCGCTGATCAGCACGCTGTCGCCAACCTCGGCTCGATCCCCGGCTGGCGCAAAGTCATCGTTCACCCAGCCGATACCGCTGGTGGTGATGTACATGCCGTCGCATTTGCCGCGCTCAACCACTTTCGTGTCAGCGGTATTGATGATCACGCCAGCTTCCGAAGCGGTAGCCTGCATCGATTGCAGGACGCACTCAAGGAGCCTGATTTCGAGCCCTTCTTCGAGGATAAAGGAGACACTCAGCGCATAGGGAACCGCGCCGCTGGTCAACAGGTCGTTAACCGTGCCACTGACTGCCAGTCTGCCGATATCGCCGCCAGGGTAGAACAAGGGCTTGACGACATGGCTGTCGGTAGTAACTGCGATGCGGCTGAATCCTGGCGGAATGGCGGTAACAGCAGCATCGTTGCCCTGTGCCAGTTCGGCACTGTTCAGATATTTCCGGAAAATTGATTGAATTAATCTGGAGGTGAGCTTACCACCGCTGCCATGTCCCAGCAGAATCCGTTCCCCGTCTTCGGCAGGGATGGGGCATTCAAAACCGGAAGAAGCATCAATCGGAATCATCGCCGAACTCCACGGTAGCGATAGTAGGCAGCACAGGTGCCTTCAGACGACACCATCGTCGCCCCAAGCGGGTTCTCGGGTGTACAGAGATGTCCGTAAGCCGGGCAGTCGAACGGGGTTTTGACGCCCTGCAATACCTCGCCTGCGATGCACGGTGAGGAAGCTTCCTGACAAAACTCGTTAAGAATATAGCGTTTATCAGCATCATAGTCAGCGAATTGATCTTTCAGGCGCCAGCCGCTGGCAGGGATGGTGCCAATGCCGCGCCAGTCACGGTCGCATGGTTCGAATACCTTATCGATCAGCGCTTTGGCTGCCGGGTTGCCTTCAGCATTGACAGTTCGTCCATAGGCGTTGCTCACCTGGTAAGACCTGCTCTCCAGTGCCTGAACGAGCTGATACACGCCCAGCAACAGATCCACCGCTTCAAAGCCGGTCACGCTGATTGGCACCTGATATTTCCTGCTGATGCCGTGGTATTCCCCGGTTCCCATCACAGCGCAGACATGGCCGGCAGCAAGGAAGCCATCCAATGGTCGTTCGGGCTGCTCCAAAATGGAGGTCAGCGCCGGCGGAATGCGAAATTGGGAGCACAACAGGGAGAAATTATCCAGTTTCAGCGATTCAGCCTGAAGCAGCGCCACAGCGTTGGCTGGAGCGGTCGTCTCAAATCCGATTGCAAAAAAAACTACCTGGCGGTCGGGATGGGTGCGCGCCAGATTGAGCGCATCCAATGACGAATAAACGATTTGTACATCCGCGCCGTCAGCGCGTGCCTGCGCGAGTGACTGCATGGTGCCCGGGACGCGCAGCATGTCGCCGTAGGTTGTGAGGATCGTTTCGGGCTGTCGGGCGATCTGAATGGCTTTGTCAATCGTTCCAGCCGGGGTCACGCAGACCGGGCAGCCGGGTCCATGGATGAAGGTCACTTTCTCCCGCAGCAGCTCATCCACTCCGAATTTCAGAAGCGCATGCGTTTGTCCGCCGCACATCTCCATCAGCCGACAGGGACGGCTGGCCGTTTTCAAAATTGCGTCGCAAAGGGTAGCAACCGCGTGTGGGTCGCGGTAAATGGCCGGGTCAAAAGCTGTCATTTAAGCGGTCAATTTCATCGAGGATGGACTGCGTTTCCGCGGCATCGGCTGCATTGATGCGGCTGATCGCAAATCCCGCATGTACCATCACATATTCGCCAACAGCTGCATCCGGAATCGCTGTCAGGCAGGTTTCGCGTTTGACACCATTAAAATCGAGCAGCCCCATCAGCAGTCCGTCTTCCTGATAAACTTTTTCGATTTTACCGGGCACACCCAGACACATTTATCCCTCCTTGATCAGCGCATTCACGATCGCTGCCTGTCCAACTGCGATGCAACCATCGTTGAATGGAATCGATTGCGGCAGCAGCACTTTGAACCCATGCTCCTGTAACCGTTCACAGGTTCTGCTGAGAAGAATCTGGCTTTGCCAGACACCCCCTGAAAGCACGACAGGAGGCGAGTCAGCCCCTGCGAAAGTCGTCTCTCTGATTTTAATGCAGATTTCCAGGCAGACCTGGATGATTGCCTGATGAAACCTTCCTCCGATAACTGAGACCGGAACGCCCGCCTGCAAGTCAGCAAGAATTGATTCGATTACCGGTCGCGAGGAGAAAGTATTCTCGCCCAGTTCAAAATGGTAAGCGTGATCAACATTCGCGCTGCTGATTCCTTCCAGTTCAATTGCCGCCTGACCCTCATAGGTCGTCTCATAGCACACACCCAAAATGGCAGAGACCGCGTCAAACAGCCTGCCCATGGATGATGTGAGCACACAATTGGTTCCGCTGGAGAGTCGTGCCTCCAGCATTGGCATGAGCTTGGGGCTGGCCTGCAAATGTGCGTGTAGTGCAGTCGGCGCCGCAGACCATGGGATCTGGCAAGCATGCAGGATCGCAAGCGCCTGCATTGCCGGATGGCGGATGGCTTCGTCACTGGCGGGGATCAGTAATGGCTCCAG
>JAAZKE010000018.1 GCA_012799995.1 Chloroflexota bacterium
ATTTGATCAAATATCTTGCCAAAATCGATATTAGTTAATATAATGAATCAGTTTTAAAAACTCTGAACTTACGAGGGTGTATGCGTAGACAAGCCTTTTGTGTCCATGGTCATTTTTATCAGCCGCCCCGAGAGAACCCGTTCACCGGAAAAATTCCATTCGAACCCGGGGCTGCCCCTTTTGTTAACTGGAATGAAAAAATCTATCACCAGTGTTACAAGCCCAATGCAGAACAGGGCAACTTTGGACGAATCAGTTTTGATTTAGGGCCCACACTTGCTGTCTGGATGGAGGAAAATCATCCTGATACGCTGCAAAAAATCGTTGATCAGGAAAATGAGTTTTATCGCAACCACGGCGTACCAAACGCCATGGCACAATCTTATAACCACACGATTTTACCGTTGGCTTCCGATGAAGACAAAATTACCCAGATTAAGTGGGGAATCGCTGACTTTGTTGCCCGTTTTGGTCATGAACCGCTGGGATTATGGGCTCCAGAAACAGCCATTAATATGCAGACACTGGAAACCATGGCGGATTGCGGAATTAAATACACCATCCTGGCTCCCTGGCAGTCAGCGGTTCGCAAAGACCTGGACAAATCTCGTCCCTATTGGGTTGAGTTGTCCGGCAACAAGAAAATTGCAGTTTTCTTTTATGATGACTTCACAAGCATGCGCGTCAGTTTTATCCCGCAGGCAACAGAAAATGCTGATCGATTTATTAAAAACGAATTAACCCCGCTCTATCCAGCGGATTCTCGGCGCGAACGCTATTTTGTTGTCGCTTCAGATGGTGAACTGTATGGCCATCACCAACCGTTGCGTGATTATTTCCTGACATGGCTGACTACCGGTGCACTTAAAAACAGCGCGATCGAAAATATCATGCCGGCAGTCTGGCTGAACAGCTATCCGCCAGATCGAACTATCCGCATTCTCAATAACTCCTCCTGGAGCTGTCATCATGGTATTAAACGTTGGTCGACAGTATGCGGCTGCTGCGAGCATGGCGAATGGAAAGCGCCGTTGCTGCGTGCTTTTGAAAAGATCGCCGTGATCGTAGATTCGGAAATGCAACAGATTCTATCCCCATATGGAATTGATTTGCTTCCATTTCGCAACGAATATGCCACAGTCCTCACCAAACAGGAGACTCCGGACCAACTGGTGGATCGTGTGATCGGAACAAATCTCACGCCAGAACAGCGCCAGAAGATTACGCTGATGATGGCGGCACAATACGAACGGCAGCGTATGTTCACTTCCTGCGGTTGGTTCTTTGGCGATTTTGATCGCATCGAACCGATGAACAATATCCAGTATTCTGCCAAAGCAATTGATTTGACTGAGCGCGCTACCGGTAAAGAATTCCAGAAAATGGTCAGCAAAATGCTGTCCAGAGCAGAGAGCTGGCAATCCGGTTTGAAAGCGAGTGTGGTCTTCAACAATGCCTTCCTGCGCCATGAGGAGACCAATCCAAAGGAATCGGATACGGTTGAGTCCGAACTGTCACAGCAATAAGACCTAAGGATTGAAAACTTTGTCTGAGGGTCAAGCCTTCCTCTCATCAAATCGCAAAGAATTCGCTTTGAGACTCCGGATTCGATTGCATTTTTGGCAGTCAATCCTGATGGGTTTATCCTTTCTGATCCTCCTGGTTCGACCAGTTCAGGCAGAGCAATCGGTGTTTTGGGAGAAAGACCCCTTTCCGAAAAAACTGTTTGCTGAGGCGGTGCCTCTTTCGCAGTTCGTTCAAAGTGAGGTTGCCACCAGCTGCACACTTTCTTTTGCCGAAGCGGACGAGCAGGATCTGTTTGCGGAAGTGGTTTATGTGCTGGCCGCAGCTTATCCGGTAAATCAGGAGGGGTTGTCGCTAAGGCTGCTCAAGCTGCTGTGGCAGGGACAGCCGACTTCCTCAGTCAACCAGCTGGTGATGGACGCGGAAACCTATCGAGTGTTCAAAGGGCTATGGGGGCAGCCGGATCGTAGTATTGTATCGATCCACCCGGCAGCTGATTTGTTAGTTTTTGCCTGGGAGAATCCGTCAAGCCGGGCCATTCTGCCATTTAACAAGCTGGAACCACGCTGGAAAGTTCTTTCGATCGACGGTCAGAGCCCTTATAGAATTGGATTTTCGCCTGAAAAATATCCATTAACAGTTCGTTGGCGCGTCACTTCTGCGTCCGATGCAGTCTGCAAAACAGACGCGACCTTGAAAAATTACGACACTTCCTGCCTGACAACGCTGACGCTGACAGGGACAACGGCGCTGGTTCGCCGTCTGGCTTACGCAATTGAAGAAAAGGGGGTAGCGTATCCGGTAGAGGGGATCGCCCCCATACTGAGTGCGTCTGACATCACCCATGTGAGCAATGAAGCTTCGTTTTTTGATGGTTGCCCGCCGGGGATACCATTACGCCGGGAAGCGCGCTTCTGTTCCCTTCCGTCGTACCTGGGGGTATTGGAAAAAATCGGCACCGATGTGGTTGAGCTGACCGGAAACCACAACCTCGACTGGGGTTCTGATGCATATCTGTCGTCTCTGGAATTGTTCAGGCAGCATGGCTTCTATACCTATGGTGGCGGAGCGAATGCTGCAGCGGCTGAAGAACCGTTGTTTATTGAAAATAATGGCAACCACATCGCATTGTTGGGTTGTAACGCTGTTGGACCGGAAACGGCATTGGCACAGGTGGACAGCCCGGGAGCAGCGCGCTGCAACCTGGAAAAATTAAAG
The DNA here is from genome assembly GCA_012799995.1 of Chloroflexota bacterium. GTDB lineage: Bacteria > Chloroflexota > Anaerolineae > Anaerolineales > Anaerolineaceae > Flexilinea. The sequence continues at coordinate 2,743 of JAAZKE010000018.1, forward strand.
GAAACGGTAACAAACCTGCAGCAGGAAGACTGGTTATGCGTGATCACCTTCCAGCATTTTGAATACGATGATTATGCTGTACCACCGGTTGAAAGCCATGATTTTCTGGCTCTGGCGGAGCTGGGGCCTGCTGTCATCAGCGGCAGTCAGGCGCATATTCCACAGGGATTCACCTTTGTTGATGATACCTTTATCCATTATGGCCTTGGGAACCTGCTCTTTGACCAAACCTCGCCCATTGAGCGTGATTCCTTCTTCGACAGACATTACTTCTATGAAGGACGCTATCTCGGCAACTATCTCGAGACGATTCGTCTGGAGGAGTCGATGCAGGTTCGGTTTCTAAATGCCTTGGAACGTGACACGCTGATGTCCACAATACTGTCCACCTGTAGCTGGAATCGTGTATTTCAATAAATTGACCATCCAATCTTGCTGATTGACTAAATTCTTAACAAAACGCTAATATATTGTCGCTGTTTTCATCGCTATAATTGGATGAAGGGACTTCTGAGAAGCAGAAACTTCCTGCTGAACCAGCAAAATGCTGTTCAGATTAACTGACAATGAAAAACGTAGTCGGAGAGCTCGGGGCATATTGACCACTGGATGTATCCGACACTCGGGAGGATAAAATGGCTGTAGAAAAAAAAGGAAAACCAGTAAAGTTGCTGGTGATTGGATCCGGCCCTGCTGGATTTTCGGCTGCGATCTACGCAGCGCGAGCACAAATTGAAACAGTAATGCTCACCGGACCTACGATCGGCGGACAAATCTCGTTGACGGCGGAAATTGAAAATTTCCCAGGCATCCCCGAATCGATATCCGGTATTGACCTGGTCGCGCGCTTCAGTCAGCAGGCAGAAAAATTCGGTGTCGAGATTGAATATGACACTGCAACCAGGGTTGACTTGAGCAAACGTCCATTTATGGTGGAAACAGAGGGCAAAATCTACTACGCGGACAATCTCATTCTGACCACCGGATCAAAAGCTACTTTGATGAACGTGCCTGGTGAGAAAGAATTTACCGGTTCCGGTGTCTCATTCTGCGCTACCTGTGACGGCTTCTTCTTTAAAGGAAAGAACGTGGCGGTCGTTGGTGGTGGTAACTCAGCGGTGGAAGAAGCGCTTTTCCTTACAAAATTTGTTAACAAGGTGACTATTATTCATCGACGCGACCAGTTGCGAGCTGATGCCATGGCACAACAGCGCGCAATGGAGAACCCTAAAATTGACTTCTTGTGGGACAGTGTCGTTACCAGAGTCAACGGGAGTGACCATGTTGAGTCGCTGACGGTAAAAAATGTGAAGACTGAGCAGGAACAGGATGTGCCGTTTGATGGCGTGTTCGTATTCATTGGGCATAAACCGGTCAGTGATCTCTTTGTGGATCAGTTGGAAATGAAAAATGGGCTGGTTGTTGTGGATGACCGAATGCGCACCAGAGTTCCCGGTGTGTATGCAGCCGGAGAAAGTGTGGATGGCTTTTATCGGCAGGTGATTGTTTCTGCTGGTTCGGGTGCCATGGCGGCAATTTCCCTCACAAAAGACCTTGAAACCGCTGCCAGTGAAGCAGGATCCAAATAATAAACACCAAAATGCCGGGCGCTCCCCGGCATTTTTTCTTTTTAAATCTTTTTGAAAAACAGCTGATTTGTTTATTCAGCCATTACATTGTGTTTTGCCCACATCGAGACTCCAATGACGCCGGCATTGTTCCCCAGTTCAGCAGGAACCAGTTCGATATTTTCAATCGGCGCCAAAGTGGCAATCCGCTTGAGTTCTTCACGGACTGGGGCGAACAGTAATTCACCCGCTTCGGCGACTCCACCACCAATCACCACCCGCTCCGGCTCAATGTGAACGATTGAATTTCCGATCGCGATTCCCAGATATCTGCCTGCCTGATAGTAGATGTCCTTTGCGATTCGGTCTCCACTGATCGCAGCTTCATAGACTGTGTGCGGGGTAATACGATTCAGGTCGAAATCGACCATTTCTCCGAGGATCGTTGTGGCTCCATGTGCTACCGCTTTGATCGCTGCCGAGCGGATTGCCGGGCCAGAGGCATACTGCTCCAGACAGCCGCGGTTACCACAGTTGCACAAGATGCCATCCGGAACGATCGTCATATGCCCAACTTCACCTGCCTGTCCTGAATTTCCCAACAGCAGTTTATTGTTAATCACAATCCCGCCGCCGATACCGGTGCCAATGGCATAAAGCACCATGGAGGAACAATTACGGCCGGCGCCGAACTTCAACTCTCCCCAGGTAATTGAGCGTACATCGTTCAGGATATAAGTGGGAATTCCCATTAATCGCTGGATTGTTCCGGCAACCGGCACATTAATCCAGTGCCCCGGCAGATTGGTAATGAAATTCGTGATTCCGTTTTTGACGTCCACCTTGCCTGGAATTCCGATTCCGATTCCCTGAATTTGATCCCTTCTGAGGTTTGAGTTGGCGATCAATTCTTCAAATAAGGCTGCCATCCGTGCCAGCACCATTTCGTGCCCTTCGTGTGCATTCGTTGGTTGAACCGTCAGGTCAAAAGAATCGCCGCTGTCAGAATTCACGATTGCAGCACGGATATTGGTACCACCTACGTCACAACCGATATAGTATCCCATCAGAACCTCCCATTAACTGTTCTCGACGACCTGAAATGGCTTGAGAATGGTGTTGTCTGGGATTGTCGCATTCCGGACAACCACCTGTGGCAGAACACAATCGTTTCCGATTTGACTGTTTTCAATAACGGATGAAGGTCCAATCACCGATCCGTGACGAATATGCGAAGCCCCGGAGATTGCGGTATTTGGCAACAATGTCACGTCTGCATCCAGCTGTGCCTGATGATCGATATATACGGTTGCCGGATCAATCATCGTCACACCGGCATGCATCCACTTGCGATTTATCCGCTCTCGAAGAACGGCTTCCGCTTCAGAAAGATGCACACGATTGTTGATTCCCAGCGCTTCCTGCTGATCGTGCAGAACCACTGCATGAACGGGTTTTTTATCTTCATTCGCCAACTCGACCAGATCAGTCAGGTAGTATTCCCCTTTTGGCGAAACTTTCACGCGTTTGAGCGCTTCCCACATCCATTCCGATTCAAAGCAGTACACACCAACGTTGCACTCACGAATTTTAAGTTGTTCGGGAGTTGCCTGTGCCTCTTCCACAATAGCAGAAACGCTGCCATCAGCGTTTCGCAGAATCCGGCCGAAGCCATGTGCATCATCCTGGAATACCGTCAGCATTGAAAAGGCACCGCCATGTTTCAGTTGCGTGTCGCATATTAATTGAAAGGTCTCACTGGTTAAACAGGGCATATCCGCGTATGCCAACAGAATGAGATCAGCTTTTCCCCGACCGAGTGCTTCAGCGGCTTGTACTGCGTTGGCAGTCCCCAGCTGTTGATGCTGAATTGCAGTCAAAGCTTTTCCTTCGATAGCTGCGCTGACCTGCTCGCGCTGAAAGCCAACTACGACGATCGGTTTAATGGGAGTTATGCTCGCAAGCTCATCCAGAATATATTCAATCATTGGTTTCCCAATCACCGGATGAAGAACTTTTGGCAGCTCTGACTTCATACGTGTCCCCTGCCCGGCGGCCAGCACAATCGGTTGAATACTTTTCATTTTGCTCCTGCGTATCAGTTTTTTAACAGATCTGTCATAAAGAGAAACTCTTTCATGAATTTTACATCATGCAGTCTCAGAATGTCGGCTCCGTACAGAACAGATATGGCAGTTGCAGCAGCCGTTCCCGAGACCCTTTCCGAGACAGGCTTCTGTAATAAATTTCCGATGAATGATTTTCTGCTGGGGCCGACCAATAGCGGGAATCCAAGTTGTTTAACAGGTTGTAACCCATTGAGAATTTCCACGTTTTGCCAGCTGTTGGTTCCAAAACCAAGTCCCGGATCGAGCAATATCTGTTCTTTTTTAATGCCTCTGGAGAGTGAATGCGCAACTAACGTATTGAGTTGAACGATCACCTGTGTAAGGGTTGATTGATGCGGTTTGAGCTTTTCAAACCGCATCAATACCAGCGGACATTCTGCTTCAGCGATCAGTTCGGCCATCGCATCGTCCGAAGCTCCGCTGACATCGTTGATCCAGTCCGCTCCGGCCTCAAGCGCTGCTCTTGCGACTGCGACTTTTGTTGTGTCTATTGAGAGAATCGTATTCGGGTGCCTGTTTTTTATCTTCTCAATAACCGGTATCAGGCATCGGATCTCCTCTTTTGCGTCAACTGGCGAAAATCCGGGGCGGGTGCTCTCAGCTCCCAAATCCAGAATATCTGCGCCATCGGTAAGGAATGAGTTGGCCTGGTTCAAGGCATTATCGATAAATGATCCCGACTTCGCCAGAATTCCATCCTGAGAAAAACTGTCTGCGGTGAGATTCAGAATGCCCATCAAATAGGTTTTTTGGCCAAAGCGAAAGATCGGATGGTCAAATTGGAAAGATTCAGAGACAACGTCGCAGACAGAGGGTGGTAAAGCTTCCAGGATTTCGCTGAACCTTAATTGCGATTTGGGATGAATTCCATCCGGGATCAGATCACAAAGCGGCGCCAGCACAAAACGGCGATTGTGGAGCTGATCATGCGGGACAGTAAGCCACTCATTTTCAAGAATCACCTGATCATAAAGCAGAATATCCAAATCAATAATTCTTGGCCCGTAGCGAACTGTTTGCTCTCTTCCCATCCGTTTTTCGATCGATTTAAGAAATCCGAGCAGACTGTCGGGTGTGAGAGCAGTTTCGGCTTCCCATACCAGGTTCAAAAAATCTGCCTGTTCTTCATATCCCCAGGGTTCGGTTTGATATAAGCGTGAACTCCGCAGGATTTTTACTGCTGGAGAGAGCAACTGTGCTGCGAATTGCAGGTTTTCGAGCCGATTTCCCAGGTTCGTTCCTGCTGCAATGTAGACGAGATGAGTTTCCATAACACTATTTCTTCCTTCGACAGGCATCTACGAAAGACTTGAACAACCGTTGCTGCAGCGGGTCCTGCTGCATTCTTTCCGGATGCCACTGGGTCCCAATTAAAAAGGAATGATTTTCAGATTCAATTGCTTCGATGATGCCATCGTCTGTGTAAGCTGCCGCCTGGAACCCAGCCGCGATTTGGCCGACAGCTTGATGATGATGGGAATTAACCTCGAGGGCCTGACTTCCATAGATTGACTGTACTTTTGTGCCGGGCACGAGTCCAACCTTGTGTAAAGTTTCCGGTTGTCCCGGTTCCGGATGATAACGATGCGTGAGCGGATTTTCCCACTGCGAGGGGATGTCCGTAATCAGATCTCCACCCATGGCGACATTGATAACCTGTTCTCCCCTGCAAATTCCCATTAGCGGGAAATCTCGCCGGGCTGCTTCCTGAACGACCTGAATTTCAATTTCATCGCGCAGATAATTGGGCGCTGAGATACTTTCATGCGGTTTTCCATTGAATCGATCAATCGCTACATCGTCTCCGCCGATCAGCATCACGCCATCAAACAGCTTGAAAATCAAATCCAGAGAGGATAAGGGAAAATCAATGGGGATAAGGAAGGGAAGTGCTCCCTGTTTGGTCAACGCTGCGGTGTAATTCTCACTTGTTTCATGAACCCGGGCTTTGGCAGGGTTGGAATCAACGTCCTGCCCGCAAATGATTGCAATTTTTGGAGCTGAGTTTGACATGCGTTGACCTCTTTATTATGGAATAAAACAGGAGTGAACCATTTCACTCCTGAGTTTTTTATCTGCCTGAGTTTGCAAACAGCCTTGTATGTTTTAGAATTTTTGCTTTAAGCGAGCGCTCTTGCCGCTGCGTCCTCGTAAGAAGTATAAACGTGCTCTGCGGACTTTGTTATGCCGTTCAACGACAACTTTGGCAATCTTGGGACTGCGGGTCAGAAATGTACGTTCAACACCGATACCGTTCGATGCGATTCTGCGGACGGTGAAGGTTGAATTAGTACCATTATTGTGGGTATATAACACAATTCCCTTGAATTCCTGGATACGTTCGCGTGTTCCTTCCGTGATTTTCACATGAACGGAAACCGAGTCTCCGGGAAATAAGTCGGGGATATTGGGGTTTACCGGTGCTTCGATGCTTCTCAAAATATCAGTCATATCTTACCTAATCCTTGCAATGGCTGCTACAAATTCTTGCGTAATACAAACGCGAATAGAGATTATAGCACAATCACGAATTCGTGTAAAGAAAATGTATGGGTAAAAAAGAGGTGATAAAGGGATATCTAAATTGGCTTTTATTCTCCATAAATGACGCCATCTTTGGTCTCCAGGTAGATCGGAATCCCTTCAAACAGGCGTGTCAGCCAGACACGATCGGATGGGTTTTCCATCATCTCCTGATAATTGAAGACGACCGCATAGGCGTTACCGGCTGAAAGCTCCTGCTTCATCCATTGACGGTCGTTCTCAAAAGTCTCGTTCTCCTGCCGGGTCGCTGCATCGGAAAGTGGCGGCAGGATATAAGAGGGGCGGTCTTTCATTAACCACAGATAGGTTTGCCGATTGCTGAAGTAAGTGGCATTGGGTGGAAGGTCATCGACCGCTTGTGATATTTCCATCTCACTCCAGGAAGAGCCGGCAAAACCCTGCCCGTCCTTATGAAAATCACGTGCAAGATCCAGCTGGTCTTCTGCCAGAAATAACGCGAAAAATGTCAGTGCCAGCAAGATCAGACCTCGCTTTGGAATTGAAAGTTGAACTTGGCTCAATTTCTCTGTAGCAAGGCTCAGAATCATCACTATGATCCCAGTGAAAAACGGCAACAGCATGCGATTATCAAAGACGGTTGAGCCATCGATGAAGAGTGCGATTCCTATTAAGAAGATCAGATAGCCCAGCGCGAACAGACCACTCAGTGTGGAAGCCGCTGCATCTTGTGCGGGTAATGCTTTGGAGGTCAGCCGCCTCACCAGCCTTGTTGTCAGCCAGATGGCAAAGGCAAGAAAGACCAGAACCCAGCCGAACTTCAACCAGGGAAGCAGCTTTGCAATCCAGCCGCCGCTCTCAGGCAGGAAAAATCCAGTCAAAGTTTCAATCCCTTCATTGATCACTGATGCAGAAGGAGGGTGGAAAAAAACTCCGCGGTTGGCAACATCTTCGGAAACGTGCGCGTTACGCAGAATCCAGGGAGTTACCGGCAGCGCAAACCCTGCCA
>JAAZKE010000019.1 GCA_012799995.1 Chloroflexota bacterium
CTTCTGAAAAATGCCTTGACTGACAAAATAAATGATCGCGAACTGTTCATGAAAGGGATCGATTACTCCTATTACTACGAACAGGAAGAAATATCAGTTAGCGAAGATGACAAACCTTAGGTCTAAATGAAAATGTTGCAACTCTTATTATCAGCTAGAATCAAGCATTCCGGCTGTTTCATCAGAGTCGTTTAATGTCCAGTCATTAAACAACTCCATGATGGTCAAGCTGTCCGATCTCCTTATAAAACGTTTTGAAATCTTTTTTCAATCATCACATAGGTGGAGATCTCAACCTTCATAGTCATTGTATTACTACAATGGCTCATTATAATGAATAAAAAATATGACCTAGAATAATTTAGAGGTTTTCTAAATGAAAATCATTGATCTAAAACCCTTTATTTATAAGCAGTGTTTACTTGGTACAAAATGATTACTATAGTAATAAGCGAATATTTAAATAACAAATTAAAAAGAATTTAATTAAAATTCATTAAATGAAATCAATTCATTTTTTTAATTGAAACACTTTATGTTAAGCATACAAATCTACAATGAAAGTTTAGAAATCTAAGGTAATAATATGCACCATATTGTTCTTTCTTGATAATACTTAACCAAAATTTTAATTCGTAGCTTTACCTGATTTATAGAACTATCAATTTAATAAGGAATGATGCCTTCCATCATTGTATTTTGCGGAAACCCGACTAATTCTTCTTAACTTAATAAAAGGATCCTATTAAAAATATAATAATTTATCAAGGATTACAGTAAATGATCATAATAGATAAAAAAGATGTTGATTCCTTTAGGTACACAATTGCAAAAATAGTATTTTTAAGAATTAATAGAGATGTCAAATTAATTGAAGATTTCCCTAATAGTAATGTTATGCTGGTGAAATTTGATAATGGGGAAAAAGCTTATATTTCGCTTTTTAGAAAACCACATTTTCGAAATAAAAAATTGGTTGATAAATTTAATATGGCAATTTATATATATTATCAAAAGAAAAGTTATCGAAATGATAATGAAACAAACATCCAGGTAAGACACTTTGATAAAGAATTTAATAAGTCAATTAACAGTAATATGGAGGAAGCTTTTTACCATACGGACAAGTTTCTATTTAAATTATCAACTAAGGAAAGAGATTTATTTAATTCATCTTTAGCTAGAATAAATGAAGAAAGTCTTTTACTATACAGGTATTTATCTGTTGCGCCAGTAAGAGAAAATCTTTATAAGGAGGTTGATGGTGTTATTTACTTCAGCAATCCTAAATCATTCAATGATCCTTTTGATTGCAATGCATACTTTGAAAACAATTTGTCGATGAGTGAGTTGTTTAGAGTTTTATGCTTAACTCCCAATAGGAAGAGTATTTTAATGTGGTCGTATTATTCACAAAATCATACAGGTTATTGTTTTGAATATCAAGCTTCTGATATTGTTTCTGAGCTAGTACGTTCTAATATGACGGGGTTATGCATTGTAGGAGAAGTTGGATATTCTACTAAACGTCCTCCTCAGAAATCAAGGGTAAGTGAATTTTCCTTTACAGATATAAGTTTTTACATTGATGTATGTTTTACCAAATACAATGAATGGGAACATGAACATGAATATAGATACGTAATTATTTCAAAAGAATATCGCGGTATTGATGCCAATGGTAATGAAGTTATTAATCCGCCACGTATAAATTTCACAGTACCAATTTCTAATTATTATCAAGGAGTAAATGGAGAGAATCATATAGTTAAAGATAGCCAAGGCAGGGTGATTCCAATAAAAAGGTTACTAAAACACAACGAGATTTATGAATTGATTGATGAGAATTAAAAGCAATGGTTTATTACATAATCAATAAATGAAACTTATTCTTAAAAAGGAATACTAAATCATCAGGTTGATTAATAGATAAACAAATAATTGATTAAAATGTTCGAAAAAGAGGTAATGGAAAATGATTTCTGACAATGATTCCCAAATTAAAGAAGTATATGCATTATTTGGCTTAGTTTATTATCTTAGTGAGGTTGTCCATAAATCTTTATGTATATCCTATGCACTTATGTCTTTTGATAATCCATCAGATATTACACGTTTAAGATTCGAAGAAAAATTTTCAATATCCTTATCAATGACTCTCGGACAAGTATTGAATGAAGTTAAAGAATATTTTCCCACTAGAATCCAAAATCTTCTTGAATCAGCACTTGCTAAACGGAATTATTTAGCTCATAGTTTCTGGCTTGAAACAAATTATTTAATGTTTTCAGAGGAAGGGCTACAACACTTAAGTAAGACTTTAGAAAAGGACGTGAACTTTTTTTGCTCACTTGATGAGAGTATAGGAGAACATATATTTCCTTTATTAAGTTCCTATGGTATCGATAGAGAAACCATAGAATCCGAAATGATTAAACTTCAACAAGGCAAACCCGATGTCCCTATTCATTCACAAAGAAAACTAAATCGTAGGGAAACTATAATTAAAATTTGGGAAGTCCTTAAAAACGATGGCTCTAACCAATTTGTCTTTGAGGCTTTGGATCATTCTCTTTGGGAATTATGCGATGTAGGACTTGGATGGAGCAGATTTACTACTGTTGAAGCTAACTGGAAAGAAAATGTTGATCTAAAACCGTTTCTACCTGTAGTTATAGATCCTCGACCAACTTTGGAAAAACCATGGAACTATAGTTTTCAAATAGGAAATAAAGCAATACTAAATATTTCTAAAGGTCACAACGAAAAACAGTTCCATTTAACATTCAGGAAACCAAGTAAATGAATCGTCTTAGAATAAAACCTGAAACAGATCATTTATTTTAAATCCATTATTATGTTTAAATTTCTTACCTCTCTCGCTTCAGAACCTTCACGAACTCTCCGATATACATATCGGTGGAAACCTTCCTTTTCGTAATTCTGTTTAAGAATACCCTTATCAATAAAGCCTTCCTTCAAAATCGTGCCTTTATAGACTTTTCTGCAAACAAGAATGGTTTCTGCTTCTTCAAACACAGTGAAGCCATCTTATAAACAGGATCGGAAACCTGCTTTTGCTACTTTATCCTCATCACGTCCTGAATGGATCCCAGATAGAGTAGTGACTCTTTATATTCTGATGAGAAAAATGAAAGTGTATCCAACGCTTCACGATCAACAAATTCCTTGGTATAACGCTCCGGGCAAATAAATATTACAGACGTGGGATTTCTATGACTCGTTTCCCAGACAGCCCCAAAATGTCCCCAGCTGGCAACTATAATGTTGAACCCATTTTCCTTTGTCCCAGCAGTGATTAACATTCCTTTTTTGGCAAGTTGATTATTGGATTTATTGAAAATTAATCGATTTTTAATTCCATGAAGCCATCAGATACTACATTTTCACAAACTGATTATCCTGAATGCTTTTCTCAAATCATCCCCTTTTGTTCTTAAGCATTCATAACTAGCTACACATTTTTCCCAATTTTTCCAAGGTTCTATTTAATTTTTTTTACTGTACTCTTTAATTAACTTCTCATCGTATACAGTGAATCCTCGCCCCATAATGCGACCCTGCTGGGCTCAGACTTCCTTGGTATAACCAATCGGACGCATTGCAAAAGGTTCCAGATATTTTGCGTCTGGCAGAATCCTACGCAGAATGCGCATCCACTCACCGCATCTTCAAGCTCCCCAAAAATTATTGACGGATAAAGTCGGTTCGCAGCCGCTTTTCATAGCGGGGAAACTCAACGCCACTTTTCCTGCCGGCTTCAATCGACTGCAGCAGCCACACCATGTTCTGCCCCAGCGTGCGGATCGTTTGCAGCCCTTCCTCGTCCCTGCGCACCTCTTCCGGTGAGTTGCCATGCACCTGATTCCAATACTGCGAACCGACCACCACCATGCTGGAAATCGTGAAGTATTTGTTGAGCCGGTCAAAAGCCGCCGTAGCCCCTCCGCGGCGACAGGAAACGATGGAAGCGCCCAGCTTGCCCGCCATCCGGTTGCTGCTGGTGTAGAAAAGCCGATCCAGAAAGCTCAGTAGCTGGCCATTGGGTCCGCCAAAATACACCGGCGAGCCGACCACGATGCCATCGTAACTGTCGAGCTTCTCAATGATCTCATTCACCTTGTCATTGATAATGCATTTCCCGGTTGTGACACATTTTTTGCAGGCGATGCAGCCTGCCACCGGCTTGTTGCCGATATGAACCAGTTCAGTTTCCACGTTGTGCTTCTCCACCGTCATTGCCAGTTCGTTTAAGGCTGTAAACGTACATCCCTTTTCTTTCGGGCTGCCATTTATCAAGAGGATTTTGCTCATTTCAACTCCTTATCGAAATCAGGGATTTCCTTTTCATCCTGATCGCTGTTTTTTGATGGTTTTCCATCCGGTTGTGATATTTCATTTTATCGCAAACAGAGAGATTCTTTCACACCTCAATTTCTTGCCATCGTTCCACCTTTCTGATATATTAATCGTCAGGAGGTAGACCATGTCTGATAACAGACTTACTCTAATGGATTACGAAAACAGATGCTCGTGCAAAGGGTATAACCTCGATAAATTCCTTCAGCCGAATATCCTGATCCTGCTGGCTCAGGAAAACCTGCATGGATATTCCATCATTCAGAAACTCGATGAGGAGCGGAACTTCTTCGGCGAGAAATTTGACAGCACCGGCGTCTATCGGACGCTGCAAACGATGGAGAAAAACCTGCTGGTTGAGTCTTCCTGGGACGTGGAAGGTGCGGGTGCGGCACGGAAAACATATCAGATTACGGCTGAAGGGCGCTCCTGCCTGACAAACTGGGCGGCCACACTTTCCTGGTATCAGGAGATAATCAACGAGCTCATCTCAGATATAAATGAAACTCTTAAGAAAACATCGGAGTGAAAATGACAATTCGACAGACCGTTCAGAAGGCAGAAGCCATGGCATTGGCGGGAGAAGCGTTACCAACGGAAACGATCATCAGGTTGCTCGAAATTGATCCGAATTCCGAAGAAGCAGAGCTGTTAGGCGCAGCAGCCAGGCTGGTTGCGGCCAAAGTTACCGGAAACAAAGCCGGAATTTGGGCGTCAATCGGTGTCGATTATGTCCCATGTCCGATGAACTGCCGCTTCTGTTCGTTCGGGGAAGCATGGGGGACGGCTGAGGACGCCTACACGCTCACTGATGATGAAGTGGTCAACCAGGCCAAAAGCTTTATCGAATCAGGCGCTGACTGGATCACGCTCCGGACGACAGAACATTATGAATTCTCGAATTTGATCAAGCTCGCCCAAAGAATCCGCGCTGAGATACCCGGGAATTACAAGCTGGTTGCCAATACCGGTGAAATGAACGAATTACGAACGGATGAGCTGAAAAAAGGCGGTTTCAACATTCTTTACCATGCCATCCGACTCAAAGAGGGGAGCGATACGCCCTTTTCGGTAGCGAAGCGCAGGAAAACCCTTGAAAATATCCGTGGTTCGGAACTGGATCTTGCTTTTCTGGTTGAACCGGTCGGTGTAGAGCACACCAACAGGGAAATTGCGGATGTCTTTGAAATGGCAATGGAAGCTGATGCCAGAATCTTTGGTGCGATGGCACGCATCCCGGTCAAAGGCACACCGTTGTACGAGCTGGGGTTGCTGGACGAGCGCAGACTGGCACAGATCGTCGCTGTAACGCGGCTGGCTGCCAACTTCCGTGCCCCGGACATTTGCGTTCATCCCGCATCCAAAACTGCGTTGAAATGGGGGGCAAATGTTGTAGTTGTGGATATTGGCGCAGTGCCAAGAGCTGTTGGAGTCTCCCCTACCGAATGGAATGGCTTTGATATTCCGACTGCCAGAGCATGGTTTAAAGAGGCCGGATTTCAACAGGGCTGTTGAACAGCTATTTCCCACGAAAGAAGAAATCTAATGAAACTGTTTCATCGAATCAATAGTCTTGTACTTGTCATCATCTTGTTCGCCGTAGCTGGCTGCACATCGCAAAAACCGACCGCTAGCCAGAGTTTTAAGGTCGGCACATGGAAAACCGCGCAGACGATTCAGCCTTTTTACTACAGTGAGTATCTGCCGGAAGGTGATACCATCGAGGTACTCCCCTTCACCAACCCGGGCGACCAGAAGACCGCTCTGCTGGCGGGGAATCTGAACATGTGCGGCACCACCTGGGTTACAGCGATCACGGCAGCTTCGAATGATGAACCTGTCAAAGTGGTAGCCAGCATGACCGAAAAATGCTCAGCGCTCGTGGTTGCCTCTGACAGTGGAATTGATTCCACTGCGGATCTGAAGGGGAAGAGAATCGCCTACGTCCCCGGAACCATGCATCATATCCTGTTGCTGGAAGCACTGCAAAAAGCCGGTCTTGACTCATCAAACGATGTAACGCTGATTCAAATCGACTTTTTTGATATGGGACAGGCGCTCGCCAACAAACAGATTGATGCTTTCTGCAGTGGCGAACCATACCCCTCGATTGCGGTAAAAGAAGGTTATGGAAAAATCCTCGAATATCCCTACTATGACGACAGCATTGGCTTTATCAATGCCGGGATGCTGGTAACTGAAAAAGAGATTAAAGAAAACCCTGAAGGTGTTCAGGCGCTGGTAAACGCGCATATAAAAGCGACCACCTTCCTGCAGGAAAACAAAGATGCCTGGTTGAAAAAGTCCGCTGAATTTGGCACTGACTTAGCCGTGCTGGAGCAGGGAGTTGATAACATGGTTGTCGCGTGGGATCTGACGCCGGAAACAATCCAACAGGTTAAAAACCTCGCCAATCGCATGTTCGAACTTGGCATCATCAGGAAGATTCCTGATATTGACGCCATGATCGACCTGCAATTCCTGAAATATGCACCAAAATGACAGATGAATAAGCCAACTTCCATAAAGATCGACGCTTTCGGGCTGATCTTGCCAGCCATTGTGCTGACGATCTGGTTTGTTTCGTCCTATCTGTTAGGCGTTCCTGATTACATTCTTCCCGCACCAGGGAAAATTGCTGCGGTTCTACTGGATTTTGTAACCGGCAACAGCAATCTCTCCTTTTACTCAGGACAATTTCTGATTCACTCAGTTGCCAGTTTCGGGCGGGTGATTGAGGGATTCCTGTTGGCGCTGCTTTTCGGGCTGCCGCTTGGGTTGGTAACCGGCCGCTTTATCCTGGCAAAACGGATCTTTGATCCGCTGGTGCATCTGATTCGGATGGTGCCGGGGATCGGCTGGCTGCCAATTGCGATGGTTTGGTTTGGCGTTGGACATGCAACGACTGTTTTTTTGATCGCGTTAGCAGCGTTTTTCCCGATTTACATCAATTCAGCGTTGGGTGTCAGCCAAATCCCGGAGAAGCTGATCCAGGCTGCGCGGGTTTTGGGTGCAAAAGGGTGGGCGCTTTTTTTTCATGTCATCCTGCCAGCTTCGGCTCCAAGCATCCTTTCCGGAATGCGTCTGGCGCTCGGCATCTCATGGGCTTATGTGGTTCTGGGTGAGCTGACAGGCGTATCGCTTGGATTGGGAGCCGTGATGATGAACGCCCGCATGCTGGGCGATACCAGCATGATCATTATCTGCATGATTTCGATTGCCTTCTGGGGAAGGATTTCGGATCGGGTACTGGTCGCGATCATCCGCAGGCTGCACCCAGTTAAGGAGGTGAGCCGGAATGAGTAACCCGCCTGAGATACTCTTATCAATCAATGAGGTTAATAAAAGTTTCACAAACAGCACTCCTGCTATCAATGTGATTAGCGGATTGTCGCTACAGGTTCGAGAAGGTGATTTCATCAGCATCGTCGGGCCAAGCGGCTGCGGAAAGTCAACGTTGTTGCACCTGATCGCAGGATTCGACAGGGATTATTCCGGTGAAATGACATTCTGCGGTGAGAAAATCATCAACCCATCAACCAGAAGAGGGATTTTATTCCAAAGCCCGCAGCTGTTTCCCTGGTTGAAAGTGAAAGATAATATCGCTTTCGGTTTGAAGTTGCAGCATCTGCCTGCGAATCAAATTGAGATGGAAACACAAACTTATCTGGAACGCGTGGGGATGACCGATTTTCAGGATTTCTATCCGGATCAACTTTCCGGAGGCATGCAGCAGCGGATTGCGCTGGCGCGTGCGCTGGTGATGAAGCCGAAACTGCTGTTGATGGATGAACCCTTCTCCTCGCTGGATTATCAGACCCGGCTGGAAATGCACCAACTGACCCTCAAACTATGGATGGAATATAAACCGTCAATTCTTTTTGTCACGCATGACATTGAGGAAGCGCTGCTGCTGTCAGATAAAATCTTCATCCTCAGTGAGCGTCCCGCAAGCCTTGTACGTGAGATCGCGGTACCGTTCCAAAGACCGCGGGAGCTGTCCCTCATCAAGACGCTGCCCTTCAATCAACTGAAAGCGGAAATTCTGGATCTGTTGTTTGTCTTGAAGGAATAATCTAACAACTTCGCCAGCTTCAGGAACAGCCGTTACCCGGTTGTTTTCTGTTTTAAGCGAAGAATCTCTTTGCGAAACAGGTGGAAATACCAATCTTGAGGAGTTCTGACAGGTATGGTAATCATTCGAGGGTACGGACGCTGAGGCAGTTATGTCGGATGAAACCGAAACCCGGTTAAAACGTATAAAAATCAAGCGCACAATTTCTTTATCAGAGTCTTCGTCAGTTGAACCAGAGGGATTTATGAACAATACAATTGTCATTTATCAGTCAAAATATGGATATACCGAACGCTACGCGAAATGGATTGCGCAGGAATTGAACTGCGAAGTGATCAGCCGAAAGGATGCGACGATTGAGAAGGTGAAATCGTACGATACGATCATCTTCGGCTCAGGCATTTATGGCGGAAAAATTGAAGGGATTGACCTTATTACGCGAAATTTCGACCAGTTGAAATCCAAGAGCCTGGTGCTGTTCACCTGCAGTATGTGTGACCCTGTCGATCCGGTCATTCGAAAGTCAATCTGGACCGAGCTGGTGAAGACGGTGCCGGAGGAAATCCTGTCTAAGATGCACGTGTTCCACTATCAGGGCGGGATGGATTTCGAGCGCCTGAACATCGGATACAAGCTCGTTATTGGAGCGATGGCAAAAGTGCTGGGCATGAAGGGTCCGGCAAAGATCGGTCCGATAGAGCGGGAACTGATCAACGCCACCAAGGGCAAGGTTGACCATTGCGACCGCTCCAAAATTTCGCAACTGGTCGAATTTGTGAGGTCGCTGCCTGCCTGATGCCCATAGACCGCACACCCGCGCCAAGAAGCCGACAAAGGATTTATTTAAAAGAATACGTCAACCCAAAGGGAGTGAAATGACCGAATACAATGAGATCAAACAAAATCAGGAAGAAGAAAATCAGAAGTTGGAACCGAAAATCGCACAGGATGAAACGACTGATTCTGACCGAAAATGGGAATCCCGGCTTAAAAATGCCAACTGGCAGATTGGAATGCTGATTGGGGTTACTTTTTGGCTGACATTCGACAATATTGCCATCGGTATCGCTTTGGGGGTTATCTTCGCTCTTATCATTGAGGAAGGCAACTCTCAATCCTGAACTTGTTTACCCTTTCAGGAGCGGCAGCACCTGCAGCAGGTCGCTGACCGCTTCCACGCCCTCCGGAACTGATTTGCCATTGCGATTCAGCCAGATGCCGCGCATCCCCGCATCCATCGCCCCGAGATAGTCCGACTGGAATGAATCTCCTATATGCATCGCTTCAGCCGGCTTGCAGCCCGCGATCTCCAGCCCCTTTTCAAAGATTTCCGCCCGCGGTTTATACGCCCTTACCATATCGCCATAAACTATCCCGTCATAAGGACCGAGGTTGGAATAAGCCATGCCGTCCGATACGTATTGTGTGTAAGAATTGCTCAGAATATAGACCGGCAGCGGGCAGTTCTGTAGAAATGGCAGTGTATCCGGAAAAGCCGCAGAGGTTACCCAGGAGCGCTGGAGAACCTTCAATAGTTCCGAGATATCATCTTTCAGACCGTATTGATTTTCAAACATCCGCAACAGATTGAGCGCAATATCATCCTGTGTCAGAAACGTCTGCTGATAGCTTTCATTGATCAGGCGGTAGAATCCCTCCACCCAGATTTTGAAGGTTTCATTAACATCCTGGATCGTGGAATGTTCGCTGATGCGGACAATTGCCGCTTTTCCATGACTGTTGGTATCTTCCTTGAGTGTTCCCATATAATCTACAAAAACTACTTTTATCATCATTCCCTCATCTTCGTTTCCTGGCAACCAACCGTTAAATCTTACCAAGGATTTTGACCATCAACAGGTCCTCACCGCGAACTTCAAACGTCTGATATCCCTGCCGCTCATAAAGCTTTCTGGCCGGGTTGGATTTTTGCACGGAGAGCGAAATCTGTTTTACACCTCTTTGGCTCAGTTCCTGATGCAGCGCTTCAAGCAGCCGCGTTCCAATTCCCTGACCGCGAAACGCAGGCTCAACAACAATCGAAAGTTCCGGTGTGGCCTCATCTACATATCCATAACCTGGCAGCTCAGGATCTGCCAGGTTCCGTGCCCAGGCAGCAGCGATTACCTTCCCGTTGAGTTCAGCTGCAAAACCGAGATCGTTTGCCTGTCCGAAATTCTCAACGTAGTGATAGAGATCGGGCTGGTAGATGATCTCGAATAGTGGAGCTTCCTGCCCTTCAGGAACATGGATTGCCAGATATAGCATTCGCTCCAACGCAGGAATATCATCCCGGGTGATCTCCCGGATGCGAAATTCTACACCTGACTGCATGGTATTTTCCTCTTCATTCAGCCTCTTTCTGTTCGCAGTTCTTTCGCAAAGTCCAAGAGCCATTACAAAGATATTATATCGATCGCACATGCAGCAAATCGTTTTTCATTATCAAAAAAAGACGATCAGAGAGTTTCAGCCTTTGGATAATAAATGACCATACTGAGGGTCGTCTCCACTTTGGAAAGATTGAGGTAGCGGTGGGAGACATCTGCCTGAAAAGGGATTGAATCCCACTTCTTAAGTTCGAAAACCTCTCCGCCAACGGTAAGAGAAAGGATGCCTGAATAAACCGTAATAAATTTGAGCGTATGCAGGCTCATTTGCGTGGCCGCCCGCAGACGCTTCAATTTTGGGAGACAATCTATGTGATTTCAGTTTTGACGCTCACATTTTTCTCAAATCTATTGACAATAAATTCCCCGAAATTTATTATTGAAAAGACATGCAAATAATCAATTTTTTCGTTTTTTAATAAACTTTTTTTGAATTGAGGGCAAATCCATGAGCACGCCATCTTTTTTGATTTTCGTCATCGTAACAGCCATCACGCCTGGGCCAAACACCATCCTTGCCATGATCAATGCCGGCAAAGTGGGCTTTCGCCGCAGCATGCCGTTCAACCTCGGGATTTACCTCGGCACAAATATTGTCATGGTTATCTGTGCCCTTTTCAGCTCAACGCTCTATGCCCTGATTCCAACCATCAAATCCTATATGTTGGTGATCGGTGCGGCTTACCTGTTGTGGCTGGCATGGAAAACATATCACTCCGGTTCGGACTTCAAGACCACCGACCAGCGTGAACAGGGCTTTATGCAGGGTGTTTTATTGCAGTTTGTCAATCCCAAAATTTTTATTTATGGGCTCACCGCTTTTTCTACCTACGTTCTGCAGCGAACTGACGACCTCAGCATCATCGTAATTGCCGGGATCCTGCTGGCAACCGCCGGATTTGTTGCCATCCTGATGTGGGCTGCCTTTGGTTCCTTATTCCGGCGCCTGTTCAGCGAACATGGCAAAGTCATCAACACAATTATGGCGTTGCTGCTGGTGTACGTGGCAGTTTCTCTTTTCCTTAATTAAATTTTGACTTTTTCATCAAGTGAGTTGCTGAACCCTGCTGTTTCCAGGGATATTTGCCGTTCAACCAGCCCCGCTCACGCCAGTATGCAGTATCTTTTTCATTCCAGCCTTTTTTATTGATCATGCGCATACCGAGAAAGAGCCCTTTTTGGAACAGCGTAGCATGTGCCTTTCCATCATGCCGCAGTATGGCTTTTGCTGTCCGGGTCGTTTTGCGGTCAATTCGCTTTTTTATGCCCGGTTTGACCTTGTCCCAATTAAGTTCATTCACCGCAATCCCGATCCGATGAATGATTGGCACTCCCCAGAATTTCAGGCTATCAGCCATCCCATTCAGCGTCGTTCGTGTCAATGCTCCGGCGGAAGTGGCAATCACTACGCCCTGTTTGCGAAAGAAAACCTGGTTGGGGCGATGCACCATCCAGCGCCAGCCAAGATGATCCAACACGTTCTTCATCGCTCCGGAAACGCCCATCACATATACTGGCGAAGTCAGCACGATCAGATCAGCACTGTCAAGCGCTGTAATGATCGGCGCCATTAATTCATGATGGGGGCAAAATTCTTCCCCTTTGAGAAAACAGGTAAAGCAGCCGATGCAGGCATGCGGCATATCACGGGCCAGGAAGAACTCCGTAACCTGGTGTCCTTCTCCAAGCTTGCCAATTAACTGGTTCCCGATATTCCAGGTTGACCCACGATGATTCTGTCCATTGATCACAGTAATATTCAAGCTCTGTACCTCCACAACGTTTGTCAAATTATTGAACTTGACCACCCTGTTCTTACCGCTTTTTTATCATAAATCAGAATGGTTCAAATATCTCCCCTTCCAAAAAGCGTGTAAGAGGGGATTCTCTTGAATCTTACAAAATCATTACTCAGAATTTACAAAGGTACGAATAAGACAAGTCGTGGTCACAAAATGGCTGGAAACGAATGAATTCTTGATAAACTAAAGCATATCCTAATCCAATATAACTGTGAATTCATGGCATGTCAGGAGAAAAGCTTGAACCGTATAAAATTTCAGCGGGGTTTTTATAAGACTGTTCGTTTCCTCCTGCAACCAGTATTCAAAGCATTCCTCAATTATCATAGTGAACCCGTTCGGATCACCGCTCAGCCAGCGCTGATCCTCGCCAACCACACCACCAACCTCGATCCGGTGATGATGGGCATTAGTTTCCCCGATCATATGCTGTTCGTTGCCAGTGAACACATCTTCCGCCTGGGATGGTTATCCCGCCTGATAGTGTTTTTCCTGAACCCGATCATGCGGGTGAAAGCCAGGACAGAACTTCGCACCGCCTCGGAGATCATGAAAACATTGCGCAGCGGCATCAATGTCTGTATGTTTGCAGAAGGCAGTGCAAGCTGGAATGGCGAATCCGGGGAAATCCCGGATTCCACCATCAAGCTGGCCCATCGCAGCGGATTTCCACTGGTTACCTATCGTATTGAGGGCGGTTACCTGAGTATGCCGCGCTGGGGTGCCAGCTTTCGCCGTGGAAAAATCCAGGGGATGCTGATTCAACAATATTCGGTTGAAGAACTCCGTTCGATGACCTATGAAGAGCTGGAAGCTGCCATTTATCGCGATTTATATTTCAACATTTTCCAGAGGAATGAGCATTTGAAAATCGCATATAAGGGGCAACGATTGGCAGAAGACCTTGAGGCACTCTTATTTCTATGTCCGCAATGTCATAAAATCGCCAGTATTCATTCGAATGGGGATCAACTCCGTTGCGATTGCGGGCTCCAGCTGAGATACACGGAGCACGGGCTGTTTGAAAGCCTGACGGACACAGTTGCCCCATTCCATACAGTGCTGGATTGGGACCTCTGGCAGCGCCAGCATTTGGCAGAAACCAGCCTGGCGCTGCGGGAAATGCCCTTGGATGAGCCAATCTGCAGCGATGAGGATCAACGGTTGTATCGTTTCCAACCCGGCATACGCTCCGAACTAATAGCCTGTGGCAGGCTGGCTTTATACCGGGATCGACTTGAACTGCAAGACGCTCGCCAACACCAGCCCTTCATATTCCCGCTCTCTACTATCAGCGACATGGCGCTGATCATTCAAAGGCTGCTGACATTTACAGTAAATGGGGAGGATTTTTACGAAGTTAAATCAACCCTCCCGCGATCCGCGCTAAAATATGTCATGATCTGCCACCAGTTGGCGGACATGCGCATCATGTTATAGGAGTTAATATGAACTTTTCCGCATCCAACACCACCCTCTGGAATACCGTGATCCAATTCGGGATGATTGGTCTGGTAACGCTGCTTTCAAATGTACTACGGCGAAAACTGCCGCTGGTGCGTAAAACTCTGTTACCGGTATCGGTTCTTGCAGGGTTTGTGTTGTTGTTCATGCGGATTAGCGGTTTAATCAGCATCGATTCAAAGTTATTTGAAACCGTTATGTATCATGCCATTGCGATCGGGTTCATCACGCTTGCTTTGCAGACGGTCTCGGAAAACGA
Source organism: Chloroflexota bacterium (assembly GCA_012799995.1). Classification (GTDB taxonomy): domain Bacteria; phylum Chloroflexota; class Anaerolineae; order Anaerolineales; family Anaerolineaceae; genus Flexilinea. The sequence continues at coordinate 14,371 of JAAZKE010000019.1, forward strand.
AAAGATCAAAAACACTGATTTCGTAGCTGTTAAGAGCGGCGCGCTGATCGTCGCCACCTACCTGCTGCAGGGGGTGCTCGGCCTCGCGATTTCGATTGGGCTGGCCTATACGATCAAGCCCGACATGTTCAAGGCAGCCGGAATTCTGTTGCCTATGGGATATGGTCAGGGCAGCGGACAGGCCAACAATGTTGGTTCAACCTACCAGGCGCTGGGTTTCGCCGGTGGACAATCGTTTGGCTTATCCATCGCCGCCATCGGATATGTGGCTTCTTGTATTGTTGGCATCATTTATCTGAATCATTTAAAGAACCGCAAAAGCAAAAGCGGGATTCAGTGGCATAAGCAGGAGGAAGTGCTACTGGTTGAGCACTTCGAGAGCACTGACGAGCCTTCCGCCACTGACTCCATTGACCGTTTCTCCACACAGGTGTTTCTGGTGATGAGCGTCTATCTGGTGACCTACCTGGTCACGCTGGGGCTGGACAGGCTGATCACTGCCACATTGCCGGAGCTCGCCAAAATGGTCATTCCGATTCTGTGGGGATTCAACTTCGTGATCGGCACCTTGATCGGGCAGGCAACGCGTGGTATGTTCAATAGCCTGCGCAAAAGAGGAATCATGACCCATCAATATGTCAACAATTACCTGATGGGGCGAATCTCCGGCTTCGCATTTGACCTGATGGTAATCGCCGGGATCGCTACGATCAACATCAACGATCTGAGCGGGTTATGGCTGCCGTTCTGGTTGATGGCAGTGTTGGGCGCAATCATCACCCTGATCTACCTGCAATGGCTGTGCAGGCACCTCTATCCTGATTATTACGATGAAGGGCTGCTGTCGATGTATGGCATGTTGGTCGGCAATATCAGCTCAGGTATGATGTTGTTGCGCGAAATTGACCCCGATTTTCGCAGTCCCGCTGCCGGGAACCTGGTCAGCGGTACCAGTTTCGCTATTCTGTTGGGAGCTCCATTGCTGATTTTGATCGGTCTGGCTCCACAGTCCGACCTGATGGTGTTCGTAACGATGGGCTTGCTGCTGATTTACATGGTCCCGCTGATTCTGTTCATTCTCAAAGGGAAACGCAAAGCGATCGCTCCAATCCAGAAGAAGAAAGCCTGAGTTTTCTGAAGGCTGCCTGGTTCTATCCTTTGCGCCAGGTGCACAAGCTTATTTCAAAATATTTTTAGAGCGTTTGATGAAATCCTTCAGGATCTTTACGCGGGCATACTTTTTATCATTGCCTTCAACCACCACCCACGGCGCTTTTTTGGCCGAGGTACGGTCCAACATTTCATTGAATGCCACCAGGTATTCATCCCATTTCTCACGGTTGCGCCAATCCTCATCAGTGATCTTGTAGGGTTTCTCCCTGGTTCGTTGTTCAAACCGTGCCAGCTGCTCATCTTTGTCAATGTAGAGGAAATATTTAATGATCAGGGTGCCAGATTCGATCAGTTCCTGTTCCATCGCATTGATCTCCTGATAGGCGCGATCCCATTCGGCAGGATAGGCAAATCCTTCTATCCGTTCAACCATCACGCGTCCATACCAGGAGCGATCAAAAATCGCCATTTTACCTTTCACCGGAAAGTTGTTGTAAAACCGCCACAGGTAATGATGGTCTTTTTCACTGATAGAAGGTGCTGAGGTCGGGTTGATTTCGTAAAAACGCGGATCCATCCATTTGGTAAGTCGTTTGATAGCGCCACCTTTACCGGCCGCATCCATCCCTTCGAACACCAGCACGGTGCGGATGTTTTCAATATGCAGGTAGTACAGCATCTGCCCGGCTTCTTTCTGCAGATCCTCAATTACGTGATTATATTCGCCCGATTTCAACTTCAAATCAGTTTGCAGGTTTTGCAGCAGATCGGGCACGATCACCGGCGGGCGCTGCCAGACTTTCATTCCCACCTCTTGTGATTCCACACGCGCAATCCCTTTCTGAATGGCCCGGATGCTCAACCCCATCACTTCTTTCGCAGCCAGTTTCTTGTCCTCAGCAGAAATCACCTGCCAGGGGGCGAAATAGGTGTTGGAGATGGTAAGAACATAGTCAATATGGTGGAGATATTGCTTGTAATTTTTATTCTGGCGCAGATCTTCTTTGGTCACCAGGAATTTCTCATGTTTATCCTTCAACTGTTCTTCAATCCGTTCTTTTTGGGTCTCTTCGCTGATCTGCAGGAAGAATTTGATCAGGATCATGCCATCATCCCACAGTGTCCGCTCAACCTGCTCAAAATATCCATTCTTTTTCTTGATCAATTCCTGACTGAAGTCAGGATTATCAAACAGGTGGAAGTAGAAACTGCGGTCAAATATCGCGAAATCTCCTTTGGCTGGAAGCCGCGTCCAAAAGCGCCAGCTGAACGGATGGAGATGATCCTCAGCAGTCGCCGATCGGAATACATGCACATCCAGGGCTCTTGCGTCCAGTTCACGAACGATATGATTCAGCACATACCCCTTTCCGGAGCTTTCCCAACCATCGATCAGAATCAATACCGGGATATTTTTCTCGATGCACTTTCGTTGCAATTCAGCCAGTTCCAGCGCCATTTTTTCAAAACTTTCACTGGCAAACTCATTTTGTTTTAGTGCTTTTTTGTAATCAAATTGAGTAATCATGGTTTTCTCCTGTCGAATCGTCAGTGATAGGTATCAAGGCAACCGTTTATGCCTGCCAATTTAAATTATGGGACAATGATTGTTGAATTCTATCGCAATCATCCATAGTAGGCAATATGAGCAAGGAGAGAGCTCGCTTTTCATCATTCGTTCGTCCATAACATGGTTGTCTGTTACAAATGCAGCCCAAACCAGACAAATCGGCATAAAATAGGAACGGATGAACTACAAGGACTTTTCTTCGTTGATTGAAGCTGCACCAAAAAGTGGTCAACATAACTACCTGGGTGTGATTGCGCCCAATGAGGCGGCGGTTGAAGCTGCTAAACAAGCCGAACGTCTGGGACTGGCTACGGCGGTCTTCTTTGAGGGATCATCGGCCGCTGAGGCCGCCGCAAACGCTGTTTCAGCGGTAAAACGAGGTGAAATCCAAATGCTGATCAAGGGAAATATTGATACAGCCATGTTGATGAAGGCAATTCTTCACCCTCATAGCGGACTGAGCCATGACCAACTGCTTTCTCATCTGGCGATGTTCAGCCTTCCAAGCTATGCTAAATTGATCGCGTTAACGGATGGCGGACTGGTCATCCGCCCTACCTTTGAAGAGAAAAAAGGGATTTTACAGAATGCGATCAGCGCGATCCGCAAGCTGGGAATTACCCGACCGAAAGTCGCCTGTCTGAGCGCAATTGAGACTGTCAATCCGAAGATGGCTGACACGGTAGATGCCCGTCATTTGAAAGAACTCGGCGACGCAGGATTCTTTGGAGAGTGCATCATCGAAGGGCCGATCTCACTTGACCTGGCGCTCAGCCATCATGCAGCAGAGGTTAAGAATTTTTACAGTGAGGTTGCGGGAGATGCAGACCTGCTGTTTGTCCCTGATATAACAGCGGGAAATCTGCTGGGGAAGTCACTTGTTTACACTGGCAACGCTGAAATGTCGGGAGTGATCCTCGGCACGCAATGTCCGGTAATAGTAACCTCCCGTGTATCATCAGCGAATGAACGTCTCAATTCGATCGCATTGGCAGCGCTGCTGGCAGCCGCCAGCGATTAGGGCTTGATGCCGGGATTCATCTGCAAGTTAAAACAGGTGGTCTCATCCAAGGTGAAACCGTCCTCAGAAGGGTTAATCTGCTTTTTGAATATAGAAAATATCGGTGATGAATTTGGCATTCCATTGATCAGATCAGGGTTCGGGTGAGCACCCTAATTCGTCTGGCGTAACCGCCAGGTAGATCTTTTCGGGAAAGCCCAGCAGTTTGTAATAAGCGGGATCTTTTATATCTAACCGATGAAAACCATTTTTCTCATACAGACGGATAGCGCCTTCATTATCTTTAGTAACGTCAAGGCGGTATTCACGATAGTCGCCCAGCTGAATGACGCCTTTCAACATCAACTCAGCTATTCCACGCCGCCGAAATTTCTCATCAACCGCCACAAACTCGATGTACCCGGCATATTCGGGGATAGGCAGTGCGACCGAGAACATCTTCTTCAGGAACTGAGCACCAATGCCACCACGAAACCACCCCAATTCTTTGACAAAGTCGCTCGTTTTGAAATGAAAGGGACGCTTGTCCCGACTGGAAAGTGCGATCGTTCCGGCAATCTGACCGGAAACAGTCGCAACAAACATGCGCGCTGTGTCAACGCTGTTCACGAGAATTCGTTTCACTTTATCGTTGTTTTTCGTCAGCAGGTTAAAATCTTCGCGGAAACTTTCCGCCAGGATGCGTGCGATTTCCGGCTTATCTGCTGCGATTGCCTTACGGAATTCGATCGTTTCCATCGTTCACCATCCCTTTCAAAAATTCTCCTGAGGTTTCAGGTCAATGATAACCAATTCCGGCTGATTGAAAATCCGCGGGAAACCGAAAGAATCGCGTGTCAGTCCGCGGCTGACAATCTGTACCGTTTGTTGATGAAAGTATTCACCACCGCTGATCTTCGGGAAAAGCCCCTGATTAGGAGCAAACAAGCCATTGAGCAGTCCGGGGATACGAATCTGTCCTCCATGTGTGTGTCCTGACAGGATCAAGTCAAATCCAGCCTCAACAAACAGCTTAATCCGACGCCACTCAGGGCGATGGGAAATCATCAGAGAAAAATCCTCCGGTGACCTTTCACTGGAAAGCACCTTTTCCAGCTGGGTTTTATAGCGTTGCAAACCTACAACCGGGTCATCCAGACCACAGAGGGTCATTTTCTGTTCGCGGAGTTCCAAACTCACACAAACTCCATCGAGCACCATCCCGCCATGAGCTTTCACCATCTCCTTGATTTCCACCAATTGCTCAGTCCAGACTTCGTGGTTTCCTGCTACGAATGCCAACGGGAAACGTTCGCCCAGCTGATCGAGTAAATTACAGAAGACTACCGGCTCAGCGCGTAGATCAGTCATGCCCCCGCCAAATACAACCAAGTCCGGAGCCGACCTCTCAATGGCAGCAACCAGCATTTCAGATCTTTCGCCATAGCGCGTCTGATGCAGATCTGTCAACAGTGCAATACGCACTGGCTGGCTGATCTTAGTCGTAGAAACAGAATAAACTCGCTCGATGAATTGATCGTTCACCCACTGATTCCCAATTGCAAGAGAAGCAATCACGATGATGAACAGCACGCCCCACCTGAACACACGCGAGTTTCTCAGGCAATTAAACCGCGAGGTCCACCTCACGGCTTACATCTTCATAATCAGGGATCTGCGCAAGAAATCGCTCGGTTTGTTCCACTGAACGGCCAATAAAGTCCTCCGGGTGAATGGTCGCCTGAATTTCCTCAAGCGAGAGGTTAAAGGCTGGATCAGCCCCCAGCATAGCCAACAGATCGCAATCTTCCCCCTCGTTCATGCGATGGGCTGCTTCCAGCGAGTTACGCCTGATCACCTCATGCATTTCCTGCCGGTTTCCACCTTTCTTCACCGAAGCCATCAGCAGATTCTCCGTAGCGATAAATGGCAAATACCCGGCAACATCGCGCGCGATTACCTTCTCATTGACGCGAATCCCCCCGCTCACATTGGAAACCAGGCGCAGAATGCCATCAACCGCCAGAAAACCTTCCGGCAGGGCAATCCGCCGATTGGCTGAATCATCCAGCGTGCGTTCCAACCACTGCAGCCCAGCAGTCTGATGAGCGTTCAGCGCGTTACTGATCACGTAGCGCGCCAATGAACAGATCCGCTCGCAGCGCATCGGGTTGCGCTTGTAAGCCATCGCTGACGACCCCACCTGCGCACTTTCGGATGGTTCTTCCAGTTGCTGCTGATGCTGCAATAGCCGCATATCGTTCGCAAACTTGCTGCTGCTCTGCGCAATTGCGCTCAAGACGTTCAAAATCGCAGAATCAAGCTTGCGCGGATAGGTCTGACCACATACCGGAAAGAGCGCATTAAACCCAAACGCAGCCGCAATTCGCCGATTCATCTCATCAATCTTTGCGCCATCGCCGCCTAACAGCTCCATAAAACTGGCTTCGGTACCGGTAGTACCACGGCAGCCGAGGAAAGCGATCCGCTCAATCACAAAATCAAGCTCCTGCAAATCAGCCACAAAATCCTGCAACCAGAGGGTGGCGCGTTTGCCGACGGTTACCAGCTGAGCCGGCTGAAAGTGAGTATAACCAAGCGTCGGCAGCGCTTTGTATTCGTCCGCGAAAGCTTTCAGGTGTCGGATGACGGTAATCATTTGTCTGCGGAGCAACCGCAGACCATCGCGGTAGATGATCAGGTCAGCGTTATCAGTCACATAACAACTGGTTGCGCCCAGGTGGATAATCCCGGCTGCGCCCGGTGCGTCCTGTCCAAATGCATAGATATGAGCCATCACGTCATGACGGATTTCTTTTTCTTTTGCGCTCACCACCTCAAAATCGATCGGTTCGACATGCGCTTCCAGCTCAGCAACCTGCTCCCGGGTAATCGGCAGACCCAGTTCGCTTTGCGCGCGCGCCAGTTCCACCCACAACTTCCGCCACAGCACATGACGGGTATTCTGTGAAAAGAGCGCCAGCATTTCGGGGCTGGCATAGCGTCCGCTCAGCGGACTTTGATAAATGTCAGTTTCCATGATCGGTCTTCACCAGATAAGCGGGTCTTTCCGGCCCGACGGAAATATAATGCATCGGGCAGCCGATTTCGCGTTCGATTAATTCAATATAATCCTGCGCTTCTTTCGGCAAATCTTCATACTTGCGCACACCGCTGATATCGCGCTTCCAACCCGGAACGGTTTTAATTTTCGGCTTGGCACGATCCAATACAGCGTGGAATGGGAACTCGGTAACCTCTTCGCCATCCAGCTCATACGCATAGCAAATCGGAATTTCGTCCATGTAGGAGAGCACATCCATCTTGGTGAAGGCAATTTCAGTAGCGCCCTGCACCCGTACGCCATAGCGCGTCGCAGGCAGGTCAATCGGACCAACCCGCCGCGGACGTCCGGTTGCCGCGCCATATTCACCGCCGGCTTCGCGCAAACGCTCGGCTTCTTCCCCGAACCATTCAGCTGTAAATGGCCCTTCGCCAACGCAGGATGAATAGGCTTTCACCACCCCAATTACACGATCCACGCGAATATCTGGCGCCCCCGAGCCAATCGGCGCATAAGCTGCCAATGGCGTGGATGAAGAGGTATAGGGATAAATTCCATAGTCGATATCGCGCAGCGCGCCCAATTGTGCTTCATACATGATTTTCTTCCCGGCAGCGTGTGCCTTTCGCAGAAAAGCACCAGTATCGGTGATAAACGGCCGCAGCTGGTCGCCAAACTGCTTTGCCCAGTCCAACATCTCATCATAATCAAAAGGATCCGCGTGATATACGCCGGTGATCGTCAGGTTTTTCCATTCCAGCACATCTTTCAAATGGGCTGCAAATGCATCCGGATAGTTAAGTTCACCCATGTGGATCGCTTTTTTCATGTATTTATCGCCATAAACCGGTGCGATGCCACGTTTGGTCGAGCCGTATTTCCGGTCCGCAAGCCGTCCTTCTTCCAGACCGTCCTGTGCGACGTGATAGGGGAACACGATCGCAGCCCGATCGCTGATTTTAAAGTTCTCCGGTGTAATTTCGATCCCAGCCTCGCGCAGTTTCGCAATTTCTCCGCATAGATGTTCCAGGTTTACAACCGTGCCATTGCCCAGTACGTTCACAACTTCCCTGCGGAATATCCCGGAAGGGATCAGGTTTAAAGCAAATTTTCCATAGTCGTTAACGACAGTATGTCCGGCATTATTACCTCCCTGATAACGGATTACAACGTCATATTCCTGCGAAACCAGGTCAACCATCCGTCCCTTTCCTTCATCACCCCAATTAATCCCGACGATCGCACAGGTTGTCATCTGAACCTCCTCATTTTTCCATGCCAGATTAGCATCGATTTTCTTATCATTATAAGTTATAACAAGCGCCGCGCTATCCGCATCTGATGTATTCAAGCCTTTCGTTTCCCTCGTGTTTTCTATTACAATTAAGGCACTTTTTTATCCTGCTGCAATAACAGGAGCAACGGAGACGATATGAAAATCACAACAGCTGAAAACGATATTCAGGAAATTCTCTATTCGGAAGAGACAATCAAAGCGCGCGTTGTCGAGCTGGCAAAACAGTTATCCGTAGATTACAACGGATTGGACCCATTATTCGTATGTGTATTGAAGGGTGCGTCATTTTTCTACGCTGATTTGTGTAGGTTGATGAGCTGTCGGATTTTCATGGACTTTATCGCTGTATCCAGTTACGAGTCCAATGCAAAGTCAACCGGGGTTGTGAGGATCATTAAAGACCTTGATAAAAATATTACTGGAAAGCATGTGCTGATTGTGGAAGACATCATTGATACGGGACTGACGCTGGCCTATCTGAAGGATTTGCTGGGAGCGCGCAAACCTGCCTCGGTGAAAACAATCAGCTTGCTGCAGAAGGACATTCCACGACCCAGGGAAATTCATCCCGACTATCTCGGATTCAGGATGGGTTCGCAGTTTGTAGTTGGGTATGGGCTGGATTACTCTGATTATTACCGCAACCTCCCCTACATCGGCATCCTCAAACCCGAAACGTATTCGTAAACAGACTTTTGAGACATTTTATTAAGGAGTGCAATGATTCATTCACCAGATAATTCACCGAAAATGCCAGCCATAAAACTACCGGGGAAAGGGGTTTGGATATTTTTAGCCATCATCGTTCTGCTGGCACTGGCATTTGTTTTCCTGAAGCCGGTTTACATCTTGCAGGGATTGGCGCAACAGGAGATGGGCGTCAAAATCCGCGCTGGTGAAATCGTGGATATCGTTGGCCCCGGTGGCGTTTACAGCGATTTTGGCTTATTTGTTCGCATGGAAAAATACAATATTGAAGGCGTTCATTTTCAGGTTTCAGACCGCGAAGTATTCACCAAAGATATGCAGCCGGTGTATGTTGAGATTCGCGGACAAGTCTTCCGCCCCTCCCTTTCTTCTGAATTTTCCAGTGGCAAGGAAGGCGCGCTATTCACCTTTTCCAAGGATGAAATTGCAAAAAAATATATCAATTACCGCCCGCTTTATATCGATAATGAAATGTTGATGACCCAGATGGACGGGTTCTCAAGGCAGGCGATGAAGGTCTGTGTCGGTCAAAATGACCTGCGCGGGAACGCCGTTGCCGAGGGGCGGGATATCCTGCGCAACTGCATCGAAACCGAACTTGAAGACCTTGCCCGTGAAATTGGGTTATACGTTAACAACGTGGTGGTAACCGACGTGCAGGCCTCCGAACAGGCGATGGCTGTCATCAATGAAACCAACCAGTATCTGCTTGACGCTAGCAAAGCCAAAGCACAGGCTCAGAAGCTGGAAGAAGAAGGAAAGGCCAATGCCGTTCAGAAGGAAGCTGAGATTCGCGTGCAGCAGGCTGCTGCACAGGAAACCGCCCGCCAGCTGGTAACGCTCGCGAAGCTGGAAGAGGAACAGCTGGTAGCAAAACGCGCAGTTCTGGAAGCTGAAAAAGAAAATGCCATCCTCGAACAGTCATTGAACAAAGAGAGAGCGCTGGCTGCTCAGGAGCTGGCAAAAGCTGATCTGGCGCAGACCGAACTGCTGGCATCTATCTACCAGAGTAACCCCTCCTATTTTCAATACCTGATCGCTCAATTGAACGCCTCTGCCATCCGTGAAACCGATAAAGTGATGATCATTCCGGAAGGGACAATCCCGCAAATTGTACTGGGCAAAGACGTCGTTCCAACGTTGCCAATCGAAACACCGTAATTCAGAAACTGCCTCGCGAAACGCGAGGCAGTTTTTTATATATCTGTAGGTTCGTAGGGGCGACTATGCGCACGGCGTTTTGTGCGCGCGTCGCCCGTCGGATGTCAATCCGAAATTCTGGAATGTAATACAACGCACTCCCCTTTTTCGTCCGTTGGACGAATTGGCGACGCTCGGGCTTTCAGCCCGCATTGTCGCCACTACATCTCACCAGCCATACGGCTATTTGACATGCCAAACAATGCACAATTAATGTTTATGCAAATCGAATCTCATTAAATGAAAGCACCAGGTAGGGGCGACTATGCGCACGGTATTTTGTGCGCGCGTCGCCCGTCGGATGTCAATCTCCCTTTTTTCGTCCGTTGGACGAACTGGCAACGCTCGGGCTTTCAGCCCGAATTGTCGCCGCTACATTTCATCATCTTTGTAGAGCGCAATACGCTCCGAAACAACTTCGTTCATCATTCCAACGATTTTCGGCAGGGTATAATTTTCAGGCATGAAGGCAGAAATCCTGCAGTTACAACCGTACGACAACATTGATTCTGTGCTTGATAAACTGGGGCAGATTTATAATGCCTCGCGTGGTCTGACACAGATACAGATCGTCTGGCCAAAACGGGGACGCGTGCTTGAGGATTCGCTTGATTACGCCAGAATCGCCGGTTGGGCTGAACGGCACGGGCTGCAGGCAGTGCTGGTTACTACCGATCCAGCTGTAATACGAATCGCAGAGGAACATCAGCTGCCCTTTTATAGCAGTCTGGAATCGATCCCCACCAATGCCACCCTGCGACCCAACCGCTATCCGATGAAACGTTCTTACAGCCAACGGGTACTCAAACTCGCCAAATTGCGCAGCGAACATGAAAAACTGCAGCGCCCACCCGCCTCCTGGAAAAAGAATTTACCGCTGTTCCTGTTCGGATTAGCTGGCTTTTTGCTGGCCTTATATTGCATCTTGCCGCACGCCACTATCCAGCTGCAACCGGTGATGCGAACCCGCGAACTGAAACTGCCGCTGTGGACTTCGAACCAGCTGAACGCGCTCACGATGAACGGAGGCGTCCCCTCAGAAAACATGACTTTCACCATCAGCCGATCTGCGACCGTCCCCGCCACCGGCTCAATCGAAAGTGCGGGATCACTGGCGACCGTGCTGGTGGTATTGAAAAACACCTGTGACCGTACGCAGAAAATTCCAGCCGGAACGCACCTGTCCGCGGCCGCTGATCAGCCGTGGTTGTTCCACACACTGGAAGCGATTGATCTGGCAGTCGCCGGACAACGTGCCACGCTGGTGGAAGCTGACGCAGCCGGTGAAAAATACAATCTCCCAGCCAACACGCTGACTGCTATGCAGATCCCCTTTAACCAGTGCATCCAGATTTCGCAATCCGAAGTCGCAACAGGTGGAACAGACGGCAGCTATCGCAGTCCCTGTGAAGCCGATTATCAGACAGCAGTGGAGCAAATTCACGCGGATGTGCTCGCGGATGCGGAAAACATTATTGCAGAACATGCCAGCCTGCTCAACTATGTGCTGCCGGGCAGCTTCACAATTGGAGAGGTACTCAGCGAGACACTTGACCCGCCATTTGGCTACGCAGGCGACACATTCACGCTCGAACAGCAGATGGAAGTATCGTTTCGCATGATTTCGCGCCGCAACATTTACAATCAGGTCAAACTTGCCTTTGACCTGTTTCCGGAAGAGGGTTTTGTCCCTGAAAATAACCTGTACGATTTCCAGATCATGCCAGATTCCTGTTCCTTCGAAAACGATCAGTACCATTTTTCTGTCATTGGTTTGCAAAATGGATTGAGCGGGCTGGACGTCAAAGCAATCAGCCAGGCAGTACGCGGATTGCCTCTTGAGGACGCTGTGCGACAGATTGAAGGCACCTATTCCGCAGACAGCAAGCCGCAGATTGAAATCTGGCCGCCGGGATTTACCCGTCTGCCGATTGTCGCCTCCAACATCAAGGTGACGTTGCCATGAAAGGCCGCTTGTTGGCAGTTGACCCCGGCGAGAAGAATATCGGTCTGGCAGTCAGTGATCCTCTCGGGATCAGCGCCAATCCGCTGATGGTGCTCACCCATGTCAGCAAAGATGAGGACGCGCGCCGCATTGCCATTGTTGCGCGTGAACAGCAGGTAACGGCAATTGTGATCGGACTACCGTTGGAAGCAGATGGAGAGATCGGACCAGCTGCAAAACGCTCACAGAAGCTGGCAGGTCATTTGCGAAAGTTCTACGATGGAGAAATCATTTTCTGGGACGAATCCGGCAGCACCAATGCTGTGCAGGAGTTGTTGATCGAGATGAACGTCCCACGTCAAAAACGCAAAGGACATCAGGACGCGCGCGCTGCAGCCTGGATTTTGCAGGATTACCTGAATCATCAAGCGAATACACCTTCTGCGGAGAGCCACTGACGATGGGAATTCCCGTTAAGGACGAGAAAAAACCACCCAAAGAGACTAAGCGATCATCACAACGAAAGCCGCTGATCACGCCAGCGCGTCTGTTGGTGCTACTGTTTCTGTTGGCAGTCGGCATCGCCCTGCTCTGGCTATACTCCAGCTGGCAGGACACTGCCCATCTGCTGGGCAAGCCGGATCCGGCACTTTCACTGCCGAAACGGCTGTCGTTGTTGATAGCCCTGGCAGGAAAAGAGGCCGATTTACTGCAGAACGTCATTCCCCAGACAGCACCATTGCGCCTCGAGATAGAGAAAGGAGATTCGCTTTCAACAGTGCTGAACCATCTGAAAACCGCCGGTGGCGCTTTTTCCAGCGAAACCGCGCTCAATTACCTTGTGTACCGCGGCTTTGACCGTCGCCTTTTGCCCGGCATCTATCAGTTGCAGCCCGGCACGAACCTGATTAAGCTTGGTTCTATTCTGACTTCTGCCGACAAGAGGCTGATCAGTTTCATCATCCTGCCTGGGATGCGCCTGGAGGAGATAGCCGCGCTACTCCCTTCCTCTGGCCTACAATTCAGCGAGGAGCAGTTCCTGAGCTATGCGCAGAATCTGCCCGCACAACAGAACCCATTGGGTGTCATCGGCGCGGAAGGGCTGTTCCCTGCTGGCAGGTACGAATTTGAGCGCACCGTCCCACTGGAAACCTTTATTCAGGATATGCTTGGTCGCTTTGGCGCTGAGATGGAACCAGCGCTTGCTGGCGCTGCCAACCGCGGACTAACTGCCAATCAGGCAGCGGTACTGGCTTCACTGGTGACGCGCGAAGCCATGCTTCCGGAAGAGTATGAAATGATCGCAGCGGTCTTTCTCAACCGTTTCCGTGCCGGCATGATGCTGCAAAGCGACCCCACCGTCCAATACGCGCTCGGGTGGGATGAAAGCGAACAAACCTGGTGGAAACATCAGTTGACCGCTCAGGATCTGGCGTACAATTCGCCCTTCAACACTTATGTCGTCTACGGCTTGCCACCACACCCGATCAGCAGCTTCACCAGAGCGGCGTTGGAAGCGGTTGCCAACGCCCCAGAGAGTAAATATTTTTTCTTTCGACTGAACTGCGATGGCAGCCCATCGCACAGTTTTTCAGCCACCTATGAGGAGCACCTGCAAAATGCCTGTCCCTGAACCCGACATTTCTGACCCCGGAACAATCTCGCGGGAAAACCACAATGCCATCATTGACTTTCTGTTTATTCTCGCAGTACAGATTGCCTTTGCAGCTGCGGTTACGATTTATTTAATAACCACCGAACACGGACTGGGACTGGTCAGCGACTCGGTCAACTACCTCAACGGTGCCAGCTCAATCGCCCGTGGAGAGGGATATTTCCGAGCCAGCGGTGGCGGAACCATCAAACCGATCACCAACTTCCCGCCACTCTACTCAATCGTTCTGGCGCTGCCGATCTTTTACGGCGTTGAGCCGCTGCTGGCAGCCCGGGGTGTCGGCATCGCATTTTGGGTGCTCAACCTGGCTTTGATCCTGGCTATCACCTCAAAAGTTACACGCAATCGCTGGATTGGACTGCTGGCAATGTTGCTGTTTATGTTCTCAAAACCGTTTCTGTATTATCAGGTGTTCGCAATGTCCGAATCGGTCTTTTTCTTCTGCACGCTCGCTGTCATCTGGTTATATCTCAAAGCAATCGATAAAGACAGTGCTTTCCTGTGGATTCTATGCGGGATAGCGTGCGGAGCTGCTTTCCTGGCGCGCTACGTTGGTGCAGTTTCGCTGGTTGCATTGATTTTCTGTCTGCTTTTCCTGAAATCCAAAAATGTTCGCTCCTTCCATGCAATTGGCCTGACATTGGCCGGCGCGCTGCCACTGATGCTCAGTTGGCTGCTGCGCAACCGTATCGTAAGCGGAAACATTTCCAACCGCAGCATCGGAATTCATCTGCTGACCATGCAGGACTTCTACCATGGCGCACTGATTTGGGTGCGCTGGCTCTTTCCCGGGCGCTATAACACCGTTGAACGAGCCACCACCTGGATGGCGGGGCTGGCTGGGCTGACGCTGGTAGCCTGCCTGTTGATCCTGCTCCTTGCGATAATCAATCATTTTCGAACAGCCCGTCCTCTCTCTACAGCCACACGCATGGTTGTCTATGCCGCCGCATATATTCCCACCTACATTTTTGTCGTGTGGGTGACAATCTCTTTTCTGGACGCCTCGGTCAACATTGAAGAGCGCATCCTCTACCCCTGCCTGATGATTTTCCTGTTGATGCTGATTGCGCTGTTTGACATGCTCCGTTCGCGGCGCCTGGGCAATCGCCTGTTGGTAACCGCAACAGGCGTTATCGTAATGCTGGCATTCACACTGATCTCAGCTTCCGAAACGCAGTGCTTTATCCCGCGCTTTTCCTCTGACGGCTATGGCTGGGCATGGGCAGGCTGGCAGGACTCCCCGGCGATGAATATCCTCAAAAAGTTGCCGCCCGAAAAAGTGATATACTCCAACCAACCCGAGGCAGTGAGCCTGTTCGCCGGAAAAGGTGCCTACGCACTCCTTGACCCGATTGACCCGTCCAGTGATTTGCCGCGCGAAGGGTATTGGGAGACGCTGGAGACCATCCGGAGCGAGGTGTTGGCTGGAAAATCTGTGCTCAGCCTTTTCGGCATGGAAGCCTGGCTGCCAGAGGGAGAAACAAACTGGATCAGCACCTTAACGGAGGGGCTGCCGGCAATCTATCGTGACACCAGCGAGTGGGTGTTGGGAATTGAGGAAAAATAATGACAGTCAGTGAAGAATTAAAAGACAAAGCGTATCAGCTCGGTTTCGAATATGAATCAACCCGCGGTTCTTGCAGTCAGTGTGTGCTGGCTGCCTTGCAGGAAACCATTGGTGGCGTGGATGACCAGGTTTTTCAGGCAATCCAGGGACTTTCGGGCGGAACCGTTTCCTTTGGCTCCGGCACCTGCGGTGCGCTGGTGGGCGGCATCGTAATGATCGGCTCCGAAGTAGGGAGGACCAAGGTTCAATTTGACAACCAGACGCCCAATCGTAAAGTGGTCGAAATTGGTCATAAGCTGGCTGAGCGGTTCAACGAATATTATGACGGAATCACCTGCGCTGAAGTCCAAACCAAAGAGATGGGTCGAGCGTTCAATATGTTGGATGCTGAAGATAAACAAAACTTTATCAAACAGGGTGGTCATAGCGTCCATTGTTCATCCGTGTGCGGCAACGCAGCCCGCTGGACAATTGAAATCATGGAAGAGAACGGTCTGATCTGATCAAGCTTCATCTGTCAACGCTTCATACCATAAAAAATAATATTCAGAAGAATCTATGGCAGATAACGAGATTCTGAGGTCAACAGAAAACCCGATTGAACGGGCTTTTCTGGTTGGCGTAGAACTGCGCACCGAACCGGGCCTGCTCTCGGTCGCTGATTCGTTGGATGAACTCAGTTTGCTTTCAGAAACCGCCGGTTTGAAAGTGGTCGGGGAGGTCAGTCAGAAGCTGGACAAGCCCAACGTTGCCACCTTCATCGGCAGAGGAAAGCTCGCGGAAGTAAAAGCTTTGGCAGAGGAGACGCTCACCAATGTTGTCATTTTTGACAACGAGCTCAGTCCCCGACATCTGCGTGAAATCAGCAAAGCGCTTGGAAACAACCTGCGCGTGATCGACCGCACCGCGCTGATTCTGGATATATTCGCACAACACGCCGTCACGCATGAAGGACGGTTGCAGGTGGAGCTGGCGCAACAGGAATACCGTTTACCGCGGCTCTCGCATGCCTGGGGGCACCTTGAGCGTCAGGGAGCAGGAGCAGCCGGCAGAACCGGAGCAGTCGGTGGTGTTGGCCTGCGCGGGCCGGGTGAGACCCAGCTTGAAGTTGATAAGCGTGAAATCAGAAAGCGCATCGCCTTTCTCAAGAAGCAGATTGCCAAAATCTCGGACCACCGCAGTCATTACCGTGTACAGCGCAAACGATCCCAGATTCCAGTGATCGCTATTGTAGGCTACACGAATGCCGGCAAATCAACACTGCTTAATCAGCTGGCAAATGCGGATATTTACACTGCAGACCAACTGTTTGCGACGCTTGACCCAACCACCCGTCGCGTACGGCTGCCAGGCAATCATGTGGGCTTGTTCACCGATACAGTGGGCTTTATCCAGAAACTGCCGACTCAGCTGATCGCCGCTTGCAAATCCACGCTGGAAGAAATCAACGAAGCTGACCTGCTGCTGCATGTGATAGACGCTTCCCATTTCAACGCCGTTGCACAGTTTGAAAGCGTCAAGGACACCCTTAATGAGATTCAAGCTGATAACATTCCAATGTTGAATGTCTTTAATAAATCTGACCTGCTTGAGGACCCTGAGGAGGCGCGGCAGCTGCTCGCTGAAACCGACAGTGACGCGTACCTGGTTTCTGCCCGCACCAGGGAAGGGATCGAAGCGCTGAAACGTGGAATTATGGAAGTCCTTTTCGAGCGCATGGTCCCAATCACGGTACGTCTGCCCTTCAAACAAGGGGCACTGATCGCGACCTTTCATGAACAGGGGATCATTGAGCTGGTGGAAAACGAACAAAACAACGTCCTGATTGAAGGATCCATTCCCGGGCGGCTCTACACCCGCTACCAGGAATTCGCATTAAAGGTAACGTAGAACAATCAACTTTTGAGAGTGCAAATCATATGAGGGGCGAAAGAGCGACAATTCAGCCCAAAATGTAGGGGCGATAATACTGTCAAGACAATGATCATTTACAAGTTGTTAAGGGTGATCGTTTACAGTTTACGCTTGGCTCATTCTGGGATCCCCTTCAATTAGATAAGCAACTCTTGAGGTGATCATACGATGTTTCTGATTCA
>JAAZKE010000020.1 GCA_012799995.1 Chloroflexota bacterium
CACATTCTATTCATTTGAGGATTTTAGAAGACAACTGAGAAGACACAATCAGCGCTCTAACCATATACCGATGCGACCATTGAAGTTCTTATCGCCTGTTCAATTTTTAGCTCAGACTATCCAATATGTTTGACAATCCTACAAAGCAGCTGATCGGTGACACTCCGATTTCGATGTAACCAATAGTAGATCGATATTTGAGTTTTTTGTATAATTGGTAAGCGGTTAAGTATTTAGAACGAAGAAGGCTCAATGACAGCTATCGAACAACCCACCTCACCCGAAAAAACAGATTTTCTGACGGAATACAACCTGCTGCGCAAACTGGAACGCAGCTTGTTATTCACGATGATGGCAAAAGCCGGTTTGTATCCTGGGCAGCTGCCGATTCTGGAGTTTATTCAGGCGCATGAAGGCTGCACCCAGACCGAAATTGCCAGGCATCTCACTGTTTCGGCAGCGTCAATCGCATCATCAACCAAGCGCATGCAAAAAGCCGGGTTGATTTTGAAAAAGACCGACCAGTATAACCTGCGTGCCAACATGCTTTTTCTGACGCCGAAAGGACGCGAGCTGGCGGGAGTGTGCCGTGCTGAGATTAATGCCCTTCAATCTGCGTATCTCAACGGCTTTCAGGAAAGCGAAAAGGAGCAGATCATTCAGCTGCTCAGTCGTATAAACGAAAATATTCGCAGAATAAAAGAGAATGTTGCCAGTAGTGACTCTGACAGGCAGGGGGCAGCATGACGGAAAAACGCAGCCGTTTTGCCATTATCAATCTGTTCAAATACGCTGGAAAGTTCAAAAAATACAGTATCCTGGCGCCGACCTTCGCCGCGCTGGAAGTAATGTTCGATATCCTGATTCCGTACCTGATGGCAAAGATTGTCGATGTGGGGATTGCCAACCGTGATCTGAATTATATGGTTCGCACTGGCATGCTGATGGTTGGCGCTACCTTGATCTCGCTGGTGTTGGGCGTCTATTGCGCCAAGTTTGCCACAATCAGCTCTGCGGGGTTTGCGATGAACTTGCGGCGCGCGGTGTTTAATCGGTTGCAGCGCTTCGCTTTCCCCAATATTGACCGCTACACAACAGCTTCGCTGGTGACTCGCATGACGACCGACGTTCAGTTCATTCAGCAGATGTTCCAGATGCTGACCCGTATGTTCGTGCGTGCACCGATGATGATGATCATGGCCGTTTTCATGTCGTTGACGATCAACCGTGAGCTGGCGTTGGTGTTCCTGGTGGCAATTCCGGTGCTGGGTTCGGTGTTCTATTTCATCATCTCCCGTGCCCATCCATTGTTCATAAAGATGCTGACCAAAATCGACTTTCTGAACCGTATTGTACAGGAAAACCTGATCGCAATCCGGGTGGTAAAAGCCTTCGTGCGCCACGAATACGAAAATGAGAAATTTGAAGAAGCGGTCACCGAACTTCGTCAGGCTCAGTTACGCGCTGAGAAGCTGGTGACGATCAATATGCCGGTGATGATGATTGTGATGAATTCCTGTATCATCGCAATCCTGTGGTTTGGCGGCAACAAGATTATTGTGGGCGAAATGCTGCCTGGGATGCTGATCAGTTTCCTCACCTATACACAGATGATCATGATTTCTCTGATGCTGTTTTCGATGGTGTTCATCATGTTCGTCATATCGCAGGCATCCGTCCATCGCGTTGAAGAGGTACTGGAAGAAGAACCGACCTTTTCTGATGAAGACGGTGACCCGAACCTGACCGTAAAGGACGGCAGCATCGAATTTCGCCATGTGGATCTTTCGTACGCTGCCGACAAATCCAACCCGGTGTTATCCGACATCAATCTGTCGATTACCGCTGGTGAAAAAGTGGCAATTATTGGCGGAACCGGCTCCGGTAAAAGTTCTCTGGTGCAGATGATCCCGCGCTTGTATGAAGTGACAGCCGGGGAAGTTCTGGTTGGCGGTCATAACGTCAAAGACTACAAATTTAAACCGCTGCGGGATGCCGTTGCGATGGTATTACAAAAGAACTTGCTGTTTAGCGGAACAATTGCCGATAATCTGCGCTGGGGCAACCAGGAGGCAACCGAAGAGGAAATGATCAAAGCCTGCAAAGTCGCCCAGGCGCATGACTTTATCATGGCTTTTCCGGATGGTTATCAGACCATGCTGGGACAGGGCGGCACCACTGTTTCCGGCGGACAGAAACAACGCCTCTGCATTGCGCGGGCACTGATGAAGCAGCCCAAGATCATCATTTTGGATGACAGCACCAGCGCAATTGACACTGCCACTGAGAAAAAATTCCAGCAGGCTTTCCGTGAAAATTACCAGGGCATGACCATCGTGATCATCGCGCAGCGGTTGCAGTCAATTCAGGACTCAGACAAAATCATTATCCTGGATGATGGCAAGGTGGTTGATATCGGCACGCATGACGAATTGGTCGAACGAAACCTGATATATCGTGAAGTCTACGAATCACAGCAGGAAGGGAGCCTGTTATGAGACATGGTGGTTCTATGGGGCGAATGGGCTCAGGTGGGAAAGGTGGCAACCCGAAAGAAGGACGTTATTACCGCTCGCGTGCACCGATGAAAACGCTCAAGCGGCTGCTCAAGGTAATGCACGAGTACCGTTTCCGGATCCTGTTGGTGGTGATTCTCAACATCACTTCCTCGCTGGCTACGGTTGGGAACACCTACATGCTGCGGCCGGTGATCAATGACTACATCCTGCCGTTGGTCGGAAAACAATCCCCTGACCTGTCCAGCTTTATAGGTATCCTTGCTGTCATGGCTGGACTGGCAATTCTGGCAGCATCATGTTCGTTTGCAGCTGCCCGTATCATGATTTATGTCAGCTCTGGAACAATGAAAAAGATTCGCACCGACCTTTTCAGCCATGTACAGAAACTGCCTGTCAGCTACTTTGATTCGAAGCAGCATGGCGAAATTATGAGCCACTTCACCAACGATACCGATACGCTGCGGGAGCTGATTTCGAACGCGCTCCCCAACCTGATTAGTTCGGTGATTTCAATTACTGGCGTCATCGTGATGATGATTCTGCTCAGCTGGCAGCTCTTCCTGCTGGTAATGGTGCACATGACGCTGATTCTGTTCATTATTAGAACGGTTGGCAGCCGCAGCTCGCTCTTTTTCCGCAAAAATCAGGGAGAACTGGCAGCGCTCAATGGCTATATTGAAGAGATGATTGAAGGGCAGAAGGTGGTGAAAGTCTTCTCCTATGAAGAGGAAGCCAAAGCACGCTTCGATGCAATGACTGAGAATCTGTACCATGTGGCGTCCAAGGCGAACTTGTATGCAATCGTGGTTATGCCGATTTTGGGGAACCTCTCCTACCTTCATTACACCCTGACAGCGGTGTTTGGAGCGTATCTGACGATCCATGGCATACTCGACATTGGGACGATCGGCGCTTTCCTGCAGTATACGCGCACGTTCACCCAGCCGATCAACCAGATCTCACAACAGATCAACACCATCTTGATGGCGTTGGCAGGCGCTGAGCGGATTTTCGATCTGCTTGACGAACCAATTGAGATCGATGAAGGCAAAATCAGGCTCGTGCACGCCGAATATGACGCAAACAATCAACTGGTTGAAACCAGCTGCGACCGCGGTTTCTGCGCCTGGAAAGAGGTGAAAGAAGGTGAAGTCCAATTAACGAAACTGGATGGTGACGTGCGTTTCAACAATGTCAGCTTCTCTTATGTTCCCGGGCAGCTGGTACTGGACGATATTTCGTTGTATGCAAGGAACAACCAGAAAATCGCATTCGTCGGTTCGACTGGCGCTGGTAAAACCACCATCGTCAATCTGATTAACCGTTTTTACGAAATCACCGAAGGCGAAATCACTTACGACGGCATCAACATCCAGGACATCAAGAAGGGTGACCTGCGCAATTCGATCTCGATGGTGCTGCAGGACACCCATCTCTTCACCGATACTGTGATGGAAAATATTCGCTACGGCAATCTTGACGCCACTGATGAGGAAGTGATTCAAGCGGCGAAGCTCGCAAACGCTGATTCGTTCATCCGTCACCTGCCGAACGGTTACCAATACATGATCACCGCTGATGGCGAGAACCTGAGCCAGGGACAGCGTCAGTTGCTGGCGATTGCCCGCGCTGCTGTCAAGAACCCGGAGGTGTTGATCCTTGATGAAGCGACCAGTTCGGTCGATACGCGTACTGAAGCGCTGATTGAAAAGGGAATGGATCAGCTGATGGACAACCGCACGGTGTTTGTGATCGCCCACCGCTTGTCCACCGTGCGCAATTCCGACGCGATCCTGGTACTGGAACATGGGAAAATAATCGAACGCGGCAATCACGAAGCGCTGCTTGAGATGAAAGGACGCTATTACCAGCTCTACACTGGTATTTTTGAGCTGTCATGAGTTGAAAACAGCATCGGAAATGCCTGCCGAAATGAAAACTGGCGGGCATTCTGCGTTAAATGTTATGATTAAGAGGGCGTTTTCGTAAAGAGATCGAAATGCGCCCATCAATGAGCCCGTCACGGTGTATGGCTATGGCGACGCTCAATCCGGTGATTACGGAGTACCAGACTATGAAATTCGGATTTCTACAAACTGCCGCCTGCACCCCAGACCTGAAGGTTGCTGATTGCCGCTACAATGCTGATCAGATTCTGAAAGAAATGAAAGCTGTTGCTGAGGAAGGGACGCTGCTGGCGATTTTCCCTGAACTGTGCCTGACCGGCTACACTTGCGGAGATCTGTTCTTGCAGGATGCGTTGTTGCAGGGTTGCGAGCGCGAACTGACCCGAATCCTCAAACAGAGCGAAACGTTGGAACCGGTTTTTATCCTGGGGCTGCCTCTGCGTCACGGGCAAAAACTGTACAACGTTGCTGCTGTGATTTCACGTGGAAAACTGTTGGGGTTGGTACCCAAAACGAACATTCCCAATTACGCTGAGTTTAATGAGTTACGCTATTTCACACCGGCGTCGGCGGAAAACCAGTTAATCCAATATTGCGGTCAGGAAGTCCCGTTTGGGACCGGGCTGCTGTTTTGTTGCGATGAAATGCCATTGCTGCGACTGGCAGTGGAAATTTGCGAAGATTTGGGAGTGCCGGTACCGCCGTCTGCACAGGCAGCCGCTGCCGGAGCAACGGTGATTGTCAACCTCTCTGCCAGCGATGAGATTGTTGGCAAAGATGACTATCGCCGCCGACTGGTGACGGGGCAGTCGGGAAAGCTGTGCTGCGCCTATTTGTATGCGGATGCCGGTTCCGGCGAGTCCACCACTGATCTGGTGTTCTCCGGCCATAACCTGATCGCTCAAAATGGCAGGCTGTTGGGTGAGAGCGCGCCATTCTCTGGCGAACGCTGTACGGCTGTGATCGACCTGGAAGAATGCGTCAACGAACGAAGACGGATGAACACATTCCCTGCCGACTGCGAAGGGGTTTACAACCTGATTCCGTTCTCGTTGCCGCTGCGCCAGACGCGATTGCGTCAACCGATCAGGCGCAACCCGTTTATTCCCGAAGATGGGCGGATTCTTGCCGAGCGTTGCGAGAAAATTCTGGCGATCCAAAGTGCCGGACTGCGCAAACGGATCACCCATGTCAATGCTGCCTCGGTGGTGATTGGTGTTTCCGGTGGGCTGGATTCCACGCTGGCGTTGCTGGTGTGCGTCCGAGCCATGCGGGAACTGAAGCGTCCGCTGAGCGATATTGTGGCGGTGACGATGCCTGCTTTCGGCACCACCCGCCGTACGCGCAACAATGTTGTCAATCTGTGCCGCGCGTTGGGCGTAACGCTACGCGAAATCAACATCACCCGCACGGTGAAGAGCCATTTCAAAGACCTGGATCATGACCCTGAGCAGCACGATGTTCTGTTCGAAAATGCGCAGGCGCGCGAGCGTACCCAGGTGCTGATGGATCTTTCTCATCAGGTCAAGGGGTTTGTGGTTGGCACCGGTGACCTTTCCGAGCTGGCACTGGGCTGGGCGACCTATAATGGCGACCATATGAGCATGTATGGCGTGAATGCTTCGATTCCCAAGACATTGGTGCGCTATCTGGTTTCCTTTTTTGCTGAGACGGATTCCAACCCGAAGATTCGCAAGACCCTCAAAGATATCCTGGCGACACCGGTCAGCCCGGAGTTGCTTCCTGCCAAAGAAGGCCAGATTACGCAGCTGACGGAGAGTCTGATCGGCCCCTATGAACTGCATGATTTCTTCCTCTACTACCTGGTGCGGCGCAATTTCAGCCCGCAGAAAATTAAAAGGATGGCGATGACCGCTTTTGAAGGCGCCTATCAGGAGGCGGACATTGATCACTGGCTGATTGTCTTCCTGAAACGCTTTTTCAACAACCAGTTCAAGCGCTCCTGTATACCTGACGGACCCAAGGTGGGCACGGTTTCGTTCTCCCCTCGCGGTGACTGGCGAATGCCGAGCGATGCCATGGTCAGCGAATGGCTGGCTTCGCTGGAGATGAAATCATAACGTTATGAGGCCCCGTTTCATTAATCTGCAATTTGATTTGAAGAAACGTCCCATGGTCATCCGGCTGGGGATATTGCTGCTTCTTTTGACTGTGCTCAGCGGCTGTTCATTGATCCAGGCGGTTGAAGTGACCCCTGCGGTTTTGCGCACGCCAACTTCACTGATCAACCTCACAATGCTGCCAACACTACCAACGCTGGCTCCGGAAACGGTGGAAGAAACGCCCATTCCGGACAAGGATATTTATTATGACGCTCAGAGCAGTGTTTTTGCTCATTTCGTCGAGCAACCGGTGCCGCAGTCCCCGAACGAGGCAGCGGCGCTCAGGGGCAAGGTGAGTGGTGGGACTGACCCGGAATTCAAGGTAAATGCAGTGGATGGAACAGAATATACCGTGACTTGCGACGATTACTGTTTTGTGGTCAATGACAAAAAAGAGGTGATCGGCAGGGAGTTAATCATGTCCGGCAGTGAGGTGATTGTCTTCGGCGTAACCGATGGCGAGAAGGAAAATACGCTGCTGGCAGACGTGATTGCCGTCAACACCCAAAAAGCGGTCGAGCGTGGGACGGTTTCGGACATGGCATATCTGCCGGCTGAGATCACCTACACAGAATTTGAGTTGCAGGGCGCGCCACTTTCCAACCCGATTCGCATGACTGCTGCGGATGGCTCAGACATATCTGATCGCATTGATAAACGCAATGACACCATGTTGAGTGGAATGACACGCTACTCCTATGGGGTGTATGGGGAAACATATTCGACTTCGATCGATTTTAAATCTGAATTCAATCGCGATCCTTTTCACCCAACCCGCGCGAACTTAACGATTTACAGCAACGATTACGAATTTATGAATTTGTGGTTCCCGGCAGTTGATAATCCTTATTTTGATCATTCGGGCATCCTGAACTTCGGCGGCGACTGGTTCCTGACGATTCGCATGACAGTCGATATCAACCCTGACCCTGAGATCGCCGAAATTCTTTACTCTGATCGCACGATCATGAGTCAGTTGAATTTCGATAAGACGTATCAATACGTGCGATCGTTTGGCTTTTCAGTCTATGACTATAAACTGTTTTACTTCTTCCAACGCAACGACGGATACGGTTTTGTGCTCAACCGCGTTGATTACAACCTGGGCTTTGACGAAATCCTATATGGGCTGGTGGATGAATACCAGGATCTCAACCCATATTATTCCGACAACCTGATCACGTTCTTTGCCCGACGCGGTCAGACCTGGTATCTGGTTGAACTGGAAACACCCAAGAAACCCTATTATTGATCCCCGGTTTTGTCTAACGGTTTCATTAGCTCCTCATTCTGATACACAACCGCCGCCCACTGGCGGTCTTTGATCTTAATCCAGCGCTCGCATTGCTCATCCTGTGCGCTGACTATGCAGCCCTTTTTAAGGTTACCGACAACTGGGAATCTGATACCGGGACCGCTGCGCAGGTTTAGGGCAGCACAAACCACCTGCCAGCGTGTCGCCTGGAGTTGGCGTGCTGCCGGGAACAACAACGGCTCAGGGTCAATCGCCTTTCCATATTGCCTGAGTTCAAAGTGCAGATGCGGTCCGGTTGAGTTGCCGCTGCTGCCGCTCAAACCGATGCGCGCACCCGCAGTGATCTGCTGCCCGGCAGATACGAGGATAGCGGACAGATGCGTGTACAGCGATTCGATTCCATCGAGATGGCGGATGAGTACATACATCCCGTAGCCATAGTTGAGACTGCGAATCTCAACCACAGTTCCGTCGTCCGCAGCAAGAATGGGCGTACCCAGAGGCACAGCAAAATCGATGCCCCTGTGACCGTGAGGATTGGTGATGCGCTCGCCAAAGCGTTGCGTGATCGGAACTTCTCCGGTGAATGGCAATTTCAGGTTCATTCAGTATCCTTTATCGAGACTTTTCAGCGGATCGCCGCGTCGCACAATCAGCGTTTCACCGGAACTGCCAGCGCCGATCCGTTCATCCAAATAAGCAGCCAGTGCGGCGCTCATCAGCAGGTCGTCATGCAGGAATTGGCCGGTTATCGGGTCAGTGACGCCGGGCTTGATTCCCCAGCGCATCGCCTTCTGCGGTCCTGCCACCAGCTCGACCTGACAGGCGCGTAGCTGGCGGTAGAACAGCTGTTGCAGCGAGATCTGTTCTGCAAATTCCGGCTCGTCATTTGGCTGTGCTTCCTGCCAACGTCCAGCATCGATCATTGCCAGAAAATGCCAGCCGAGCTTGCTTTTGGATGCTGCGCTGAAAACGAATGGCAGCACCACGCCATCGCCAAACGTTTGCAACAGCGCAGCCGCCACACCCGCTCCGACGCCGGTGGCATCTACGACTACCTGAGATGGATTCCAGTAGCGGATGAAGGATGTCAGCCGTTCAATTTGTTCGGTCAAAGGCAGATTGATCCAACAGATTCGCTGCACCACCTGCCAGTCGTACCCCCAGACAGCCTGGCATTCGCTTTCAGGGGGCTGCAGCCGGCAGAGCGTAAGCGCAGTCGCGTCACGTTCTCCAGCAGCTGAGAGGTGAGAGGAGGTTTCATCCGATCCCGCCACGTCAATCAGCAGCACATAACGCTCGTATGGCAAAGGTTCCGACAGGAAGGCGTGGCTGCCGGACATCTTCTCAATGCGCGCTTCGGTGAACAGGCTGCCACGGCCGGTCAGCATTTCGCTGAAAAACTGGGATTTGATCAGCGGATGATCCCTGCCAAATTTCGCAACCTGTTCGGCTACGAATTGTTTATAGGCAGGCACTTCGCGCTCAACAGTATGCGCATCGATGCGAAATACGCGCTGATCAGCGGCTATTTGCAGGCTCTCTGCCAGGCGAATCTCACGTGCCAACAAGGTGTCTTCCGTCCAGGCGGTGCCCCAAAAGACGCGCACCGCGTTGGTGGAAGCTGCCATTGGGGCAATCTCACGGTCGTACTTTTCCGGGTTTACGTCCTGCGCTTCATCGATCTCCAGTAAAATGGAGGCGGTTGCTCCAACGATCTTGCTGCCCGGCGCGCCACTGAGGAAAGTGATGGCGGCATTTCCCAAACGGTAGACGGATCCAGCCTCTTTTTTCCACAGCGGAGCGGTGAGCGGATTGGCTTTGAGCGTGCGTTCGAGCCTGCGCATGGCTGTCTGACATTGCGGGCGCAAGGTCGGGCTGACTTTGACAATCTCGCCGCCTTTCTGAGAGAACAGCAACAGCAGGTAGCACTCCAGCTGCGCCTGCAGCTCGTTTTTGCCACTCTGACGCGGAAACATCACCGCAAAAGTTTTTCCCTCGCGCTGCAACACCGCCCGCAGGATTGGAGCCGCTGCCTGTTTCTGGTAGGCACGCA
>JAAZKE010000021.1 GCA_012799995.1 Chloroflexota bacterium
ACGATCAAGCCTTTTTTCTCAAGAAACTTGATATCACCGGGGTTGAACGTTACAGTCTCTTTCAATTCAGCCAGCGGAAGTCCCTGCGGAGAAGTTGACAATGTTGCAAGAATCGCTTCTCTGCGGCTCGCGACTTGCGGATTTGCACCCAACTTGATACCGGATAAAGATGACCAGCCCGAATTGTCAGCTATACGAACAACTTTTACAGTTTTGGGTTTATACGTTGGTTCAGCAAGCGAGCTGACGCCTTCAACCAGTTCTTCCTTAATCAGATCATTCAAGATTCGTTGAACCGGGAGTCCTGGCATTTTTTGCTTTAGTTCCTGCAACGACAGCGGACGACTGGCTTTTTTTATCATCGAAAGTATCTGGTCCCGCTGAGAAGGGGTGCCCAGCAGGCCCGATTCGAGGGGAATTCCAGCAGCTTTTTCGGTCAGATGATAGCGCACTGTTGAGTTACTTTGCAACTTTTCGAGCAGGAACACATTGGCACAGAACGAAAGCGGTGTGAGCGTGCGCTGCTGTAAGGTTTCCGCAAGTGCACGCTGTGCTTCGGTAAGCACCGGAATTGGATCGAGAACACGGATAATTTCTTTCAGCACAAATTCGCCGCTGTCTATATCCTCCCCCCAGATTACTCCAGCCATACGGCGCCGGTTGAATGAAACCTCTACTGCGCAGCCGATTTTGGCTGTGTTTTCAAGGGCAGGCGGTATTAAATAGGTAAAAAGCCCATCATTTGCCGGAACATTTAACAATACTTTGACCGCTTTTTTTCCATTACCCATTGTCAATAATTCCACATGATTAAACTCTGCCGAGATACCACCAGTATATCGAAATCCAGTTGATCAGGATTCCCAGGATTGTGAGAATGCGAAAGATCAGTCCCGGCTTCTTACCAACATTATCCGCCAACAACAGCAGGGTGGTAAGCGCGATCGAAAGCCAGGCACTCCAGCGCCACAGGGCAGGTTTGGCTGGCTTGAACAGCATCAACAGAGGAGGCGTCATCACAAAGATGCTGGTTCCGCTGATGCCGGGCTGATAGAAAAAGCGCATACCGCTCAAATCCAGTTTGGGTAGTCGCAAAAACATCACGTCCAGATTAATCGGAATGAAATGCGGATGGAACATCCCATAGCGCTGCACTGACTCCAGAATCCAGGGAGCTCCATTGATCGCCACATAACCGAAATCGAGCCAGTTGTCGAATCGGGCATGGTTGTACCAAAGCAGCGCAAATCCGCTTACCACCATCAGAACCGCCAACGCAATCCCCTTCTTCAGAATCAAACCAAGCTGCCACTTTTCCGGCAAGCCCTCACGATTATGCCGCCACAGAGCGATCCCCAACAGGAAGACAGCGAGTGGAAAGACGTTCGGCCGTGCCAGCATGGCAAGACCGAGCATCATGCCGGACAGCCAGGCTGATTTCCCCGCCAACATCACCAGGCAGGCAAGCACGCAGAACAGAAAAGCGCTCAATTGACTGACGAACCACATCTGCCCGGTGGTAGCCAGCCAGAAATGGTCAGTGGCAAACGTAAAAACAATCGTAACCCACAAGTTTGTTTTCCGTCCGGAGCTGATCATGCCGTTGCTGGCAGCTTTTTCCAATGTCAGGAACACCAACATCGTGTTAACCGCAGCCAGCAACGCTGAAAACACGGTCATATTGACGGCTTTCAATCCAAACAGGGCAATGTATGGGATCAGTAAAAGCGATGGCAGGGGCGGATTGGGCACAAACCAATTGCCTTTATAGAGCGTCAGGTCATGGTTGCTGGGAGGATTGATCAGGTAAATCCTCCCATGCAGAAAAGCGTCTGCCAACAGATCCCAATAACTTTTCGGTGCGGTTGTTACCCGGTACATCGTGTACCCCGTCAGTCGGATGATTGAAAAAGTGATCGCAGCCAGCAATAACGCGGTCATGATCCGCTGCCATTTTTCCGCAGCAGTTTTGGAGCGTATCAAAAGATCCCCAATGGCATTGATCGCGTAAATTAACGCAGGCAGGAGAAAGATTAATGAGGTATGGGAGAGTCCCCGTGACCAGTCCTGTTTGTCATAATAAGTGAATGCCAGGAGCGCTATAACCGATGCAACCGCAAACAGCAACGCCCGCCAGATCGTGGGAGAAAATGGCATGTAATGAATTGATAACGATGACGTCACCTTTCGCATCCAGAGCAGCACAGACCAGGAGACGAAAGCTGTCACAAACACAAAGGGTCCTGCGCGTGAAAGCAGCGAGGGAATCAGCGAGTTATAGGCGCCAATATTGGTAAGGGCTAACAGCACAAGCGCCACACTGCCAAAAAACAACAGTGCGGTAGCCAGCAAAATCAGGCGAATGAACAGCTTTTTCCGGAAAAGATCTTCAACCCTTTTCTTAAAAAGGGTTACAGTGGAATTTTTAACCAGTGTCAGCAGCAGCGCAGAGACAAACGCAATAGCTGCAACCAGGATCACGAGCCCCAGCCGGACTCGTGATAAACCAAACAGCAGCTGATTCTCCGACGCAGGCGTCAGTAGAAAGAATCCAACCAGCGCCGCCAATGAGCCAAGCAGATTGAGCAGCAACAGATTCTCTGTCAGGCGCTTTATTGATAATCCTGTTGTAGCGGAAACAGGACTTCCCTCAGAGTGCCCGGCCAATATACCACCAGTAAACAGACAACAGATTGATAACAGCAGCGAAAATCACAACCAATCGAAACAACGGAGTAATCTCTCTCTTAAAACCGGTTGCTACCAACAGCATCAGCGGCACAATCGCATCCATGAGATAACGATAGCCAACCTGCTCAGAGCCGGTGTTATGGTAGAAAAGCAGCAGAAAGAGCGTCAAAAGCACCCCTGCCCAGGCGCCGATCTGCCACCAGTTCCTGCGGAATCGGCGTAGCGACCAGAGCAGGAACGGCGACATGAAAATCATGCTGAAGCCTTCATATCCGGGTTGAAAGAAAAAATCCGAGCCATCGGTAACAATGCGCGGGATTTTCAAAAACATCACCTTAAAATTATGCCTGAAAAAATGCGGATGGAACATACCATAGGTGCGCACTGAATCCATGATCCAGTCAGCACCGTTGATTGTGACATAACCGAAATCAAACCAGGCGTCAAAGCGGAGTTTGTTATAAAGAATCAACAGAAAAGCGCATACTACCGCCGGGCCTCCGAAGGCAAGCATCCACTGCATGGCTTTTTTCCAGGGGACTTTCGGAAATTCCTGTTGCTGCCATAAAAAAATGCCAAAAAGGAAAAGCGCCATCGGAAATACATTTGGCCGTGTGAGAAGCGCAAACCCAAAGCACAATCCCTGCAACCAGACTGGCCCGTTTTGTACTGCGATCAATGCTGCAACTGCAATCATCATTACCGTTACCAAATGACTGACAAACCACATCTGACCGATGGTTGCCAGCCAAACATGGTTGGTTCCAACAGCGAAGGAAGCGGTGATCCATAAGTTCGCATTCCTGGAAGTCATAATCATCTTTTTTGAAGAAGCGGCTTCAAGAAGCGCATACACAAATACAGCATTGAGCGCGCCAAGAATTGCCGAAACCACCGTCATATTGACTGAATTCACGCCTGCAACAGCCACTATGGGCATCAGCAGTACCGCTGGAAATGGCGGGTTGGGAACGAACCAGTGACCATTATAGAAAGTCAGATCGTGTGTAATGGGAGGATTTAGCAGGTACAACCTTCCATGATTGAAAGCATCAGCCAAAACATCCCAGTAGGCTTTTGAAGGGGTATCGAACCGGCCCATTAGAAACCCGAGGCTCCGATAAAACGCAAAGGTAGCCGTACCGATAAACAGGCAGCTCAACCAGAATGAAAGGGCTTTTTGCCCTTCTTTATGCTTTCCTGGTAAGACTGCCCACATAAACCCGCTTACAACTGGCATCAAAAAAATAAGCAACAGGCCCCGCATTTTAATATGCCAGCTGATTGCATCGTAATAGGCCATGAACACATAATTTACCGCCATAAAAAGCGCAAAATAAATCGCCAGGCGAAGAGGTTTCCCTTCCTCATTAGGATCACTGGTTTTAACAAGAATAACTACAAACTGCACTGCAAGAAGCCATGTCCAGGCCATAAGCGGCCAGACCCTTCGTACAATATTGGCGACTGTCGCGTCTGACTGCTGAGATGGTGAAATGCTCGTCAAAAAAGTCAGGGTTACAGATGATAAAACCACTACAATAAGGCAAGTCAGTAAAAAACGCAATTTCGACTGATGCAGCCTGGTTATAAAATAGTCAGAATTTCTTTTGTTCCAAACAAGAAGCAGAAAGAGCAGTGTCGTCACCACCAGGGAAATCAATACCATCAAGAGACGAGCTGGAGAAAGCCCCAGAATAACACCAGACGCCTGCTCTGATTTAGAACTCATAATCAATCCAGTCGTGATGACTCCTTCCACTACGGATAAGCCGATTAGAAGGTTCACAGTTTGATTCTGAGTCACAGCGGAATTGATTTTTTGGCTTTGCATGAACTGATAACTCTTATCGGTATTTATATCACGGTAATAAAAACTATATCTAATACGCCAATAGAAGACATGAAATCGATGCGATATAATGTGACCATAAAGGGGGAGTCATGAACGAGAATAACCTTTTTCGAATTAACACCGGTTTTCTCATCAATCAGACGGTTGGTGCCTATCGTGAATTTGACATTGACGCACCCTACATTGAGGACGAATCTAAAAACATCTTCGAGGACGTCCTTGCCACTGTGCGGATCAGCCGGGTGCAGCAGGGAATTCTGGTTTCTGTCAAAGCCACTGCCAAAATTGAGACCAGTTGTTGTCGCTGTCTAGAACCTTTCCAGCAGGTTATATCCTGCGAGTTTGATGAGTTGTACGCATTCCATCTGCGCCAAAATGCCGATGCCGATGTATTTCTGCCGGAATCGGGAATTGTTGATATTCTGCCATTGCTGCTCGAATACCTTACGATTGAAATCCCGATCAAGCCACTCTGCGATGAAAAATGCCGGGGGTTGTGTGTCGAATGCGGACAAAACCTGAATTTGGGATCCTGCGAACACAGCGCGGAGAAAGCGTGAGAAAATATGGGAAATAACAGCATCTACATGAATAACTTCACTATCAGCACGCAAAAGTATACCTGCATGCTGCACGCCCAATCGGTTGCGCCGAATGTTGAACGGTCCAAATTTGGACCGGTTTTTGATGAGCGCAAGACAATTGACGAAGCATTTATTTTCATCCCGGCTGAAGTTGCAAAGGAGCTTGCAATTTCGATTCTGATGATTATGGATGCCAACGAGAAGAATACCGGCAATAAGTTTTTACTCAAGGAAGATAAGCAGGCAATGTGGGAAGCGGCGGTTAATGCAATCGCAGAATTGCGTGCGAATATGCCTGTCAGCGATCAACCCGGACATGAACCTCCCAAGCCTGCCGAAGGTTGATTTAAATAGTTCAAAAACAAAAAATGACCGCGATTGCGGTCATTTTTTATAATCAGTTTTGCTCTTCAGTCGGTTCGTCGGGCTTTACCGATCCATCTACCGTAGCCTGGGAAGGCGAATTGTCCAGTTTGTCTTCCACATAATCAGCTACTTTTTTCACCGTCTGTTCGACAGCCTCTTTTCCTTTGTTGAATGAATCATCTACGGAGGAGCGCACGCGCATTTCACGCTCATCCACCCAGCGCATCAGCCCTTCGTGCGTGTCTCCGTAAGGCATGCCATCTTTTTTATACTGGTCAAAGATGCGGTCGTAAATATACGCTTTGCTCTTTTTAATCAGCGGTTCAGATTTTTTTGCAACTTTGTCATAGGCTTCGCTGACAAACTTGCCGGCATCATCCAGAATGTCGCTTACGGTCTCATCAAAGTCAGTGGTATCCGCTGCAGTTCCGGTTTTATACGGTTGCTGCGGTGTACTGGCAGATTCGGTTCGGCTGCGGTCAATAAACCATCCGCGCACCTTGGCAATCAATTTCTCAATGTCCATTTTTCCTCCATTGGTAATCTCCATAATATCTACGAAAATAACACAATTCGGTTGTCAGTTTTTTCGTTTCAGCGCTGTCTGAAATTCAATTTCGCATCTGGATTTCGCATAGTTTACAATCTGTGATCTGCCATATCAACGTCGCGCAACGCTCCACAAAATAGCGGTCATGCGCCACCATCAGCGCAGTTCCGGGAAAATTCCGCAGCACTTCCTCAAACTGTTCGCGCGATTCGATGTCAAGATGGTTGAGCGGTTCATCCAAAATCAGGAAATTGGTCCCGGTGAGCGTGAAACAGGCCAATGTCAGCCGTGCCCGTTGACCATTGGAAAGCTTTTCGACCGGCACAAACACCTCATCACCAAAAAAGAGGTAATAAGACAAAAACCGCCGCATCTCGGTCTCATTCATTCCCGAAAGCGAGCGCACCGTTTCAAGTGCATTTTCTTTAAACAGCGGAGAATCCATCCCCTGCGAAAGAAAACCGGTTTTCACATTGGCGCCGGAGCGGACAGTGCCTGCAAGAGGAGGTAACTCGCCGATAATTGTTCTGAGCAGCGTTGTTTTTCCGCTGCCATTCGTCCCGACCAGCACGCAGATATGCCCCCTCGTAAGCCGCAGGTTCACCGCTTCCAACAGAACCCTGCCCGGATACCCGATATCAGCTTCTTCCAGGATCAGCACCTGTTCGCCGCTCTCCTTTATGAAAGGGAACTCCATTTTCATTTTCCAGAAGCGCCCGGGTTTGTCAGTTTGTTCCGCAATCAACTTTTCCAGCCGCGCTTCCAGCAGCACAGCATTTTTCATCGTGCCCTTGCTGCGATTGGCAAAAAATGCTTTGGCAAATTTATCGCCGCTGTCAGCCTTGCCGCCTTTGCGGAAGTCCGCATTTTCCCGCGTGCGTGCGATCGCCTTGCGCAGGTCGCGGATCTGATGCCGCTGGCGATTCCAGCTGCGCAGCGCCGCCGCTTCTTCCATTTCCCGCAGTCTGAGCCAGTCTTCATAATTGCCAATAGAGGTCTTCAGCTCATGGGTATTGCGGTTAATTTCCAGCAGTTTGGTGGCAGTATGATTCAAAAACGCGCGGTCATGGGAGACATACAAGACACCGCCCTTAAAAGCGATCAACTGGTTTTCCAGCCACGCCAACATCTCTTCATCGAGATCATTGGTGGGTTCATCCAAAATCAGGAAATCCGGCTCGCTGAGAAGCATCTTTGCCAACAGCAACCTTGTTTTCTGTCCGCCGCTGAGATTGCTTACGAGAAATTCCATCGGAAAAGCATCCAATCCGGTTTCCCGTAGCGCATCCCTTACGCGGTCAGGATCAAGCGGCGCCTTGTCAATGCGGTGTAACGCCTGGTCAAACGCATGCATCAGCTCAGGATCATCCGGATGCAGCGCCAGGTTTTCTGCCAGCATTTCAAGCTGACTGGCGGCATCCCCCAATGAATCGATCCCCGTTTCCAGCACATCGGCAAGGGTTGCCCCGGGAGCAAAAATCTTCCGCTGCGGCAGAAAAAACACTTCCAGATTGGGCGGAGTGAACTGGAAAGACCCGCTGTCAGCACGCTCCTGCCCCTGTAAAATGCGAATTAAGGTGGTTTTGCCGCAGCCGTTAGCCCCAAGCAGCGCCGCCCGTTCCCCAGGCAGGATGGAAAAACTCACCTCTTTGAGAATTGATTTCAGTTCATAGGATTTTGAGATGGCATTTACGAATAACATCGATCTCCCTGCGCGTAAAAACTGCTCTGCTGCACGTTTCAAAAGGGAGCGGGCGGTTTTGCCTGATCCCCCTGAATCAAATATAATACTACTGACGAAACCGCAAACTGGAAAGAGTCATGGAAGCGATCAACCAGAAATACCGAATCAAGGAAACCTTTCGGAACGGCACCGATACCTACTGCCGCGTAGAACGGATTGAGGACGAAAAATCATTTTACATCCAGTTTTTCAGTGCAGACAACGCCTCAGTCAGCGCGCAGGAGCTGATGCAGCGCCAGGTGATCGCCCTGAACCATGCGCGTTTCAAGCACGCCAATGCCATTCCGTTTTATCCGCCTGAAATTGGCGAGGACGGCATGGTGCTGCTTCAAAATGAGCTGTCCGGTAAATCATTAGCTGAAGTTTTCAAAGCTTCCGGGAGGCCGCTGAGCGAAGAACGCACGGTCCGCATCACCTATTCGATCGCGTCCGCTCTGGCAGCTCTGCATGACTCAGATCTGGTTCATGGTTCGCTGAGCGCCAACCACGTTTTGATTGGAGACGGGGATGAAGGCTTCCTGTCATTCCTGCCGCTGCCAAAAGATTTTGATTCCCGCAAGGAGCTCTATCAGGCGCCGGAGCATCAACCCGAAAAATCCGCAGCCTACACTGACGATATTTATGCGTTCGGAGTGATTCTGGTCGAATTGTTCACCGCCATCATCCCCTATGGGACCGCTGGCCAGCGGGAAGACAAGAGCGGCAGGAACGCCTACGAATATTACCGCAGCGGATTGTCTTCTCTCAACAGCGATACCGAACAGGCTTTTGCGCCTGTGATTCTGCGCTGCCTGAACCCTGACCCTTCAAAGCGCTATCAGAACGGGATTGACCTGTTCATTGATATCCGTCGAAATGTGGAAGATTGGGCCAACGAAAACCATTTTCTGAACCTGCCCTCCTTAATACCGGTGATCGAAAAACCAACTGATAAACCCAATCTTTCCTTCGAGAAAAAAGGGGTGGATACCAACGCCAACGAACCCGAAGAGCGCCGCCGAAAGAAAAAGAAAAGCTCCACGCTGATCTCCTTCATCATGGCGATGGCGATTATCGCTGCTGCTGTGATCCTGTTCATGTATTATTCCAAAAACCTCAGTACGCCGACCGCCCGGGAGAATTTTCGCCAGACGCTGGAGATTCTGAACATCACTCAAACCGCAATGGCGAGCTCTCCCACAGTCACCGAAACGCTGGAACCGACGGCAACGCAGAACGTGGTGGAAATCGTCTGGCCAACGCAGACAGTCACCATCCCTGTTGCCGGGCAGGCAACCATGATTCCAATCGGTACCCCAACAGGAACGTTTGAACCGGTCAGCCTTCCGATCACACGTGAACTGGGAGCGGTGGTTCGCTGGAATCAGGATCAGAAAAATATGGTGTTTGTGCCGGATGGTGATTTCCTGATGGGCATTGATGGCACCTTTGGATTCACTATGCAGGGAACCATGAAGAAACACAGCGTGTACCTTGATCCATTCTGGATTGACCAGACTGAAGTGACTTTTGAAGAATATGCGAGCTGCGTGGATGCCGGTGAATGCCAACCATCGACTATTGCCAAAGAAGAAGCAGGGGATCAGCTGCCGGTCAGCGGGATTTCCTGGACAGACGCAGTTAACTACTGCCGCTGGGCGGGGAAACGGCTCCCAACGGAGGCGGAATGGGAGAAAGCTGCCAGAGGAATTGACGGCAGGCTCTATCCCTGGGGATTCCACTCCCCGCAATTTACCGATGAGACCGAATGGTTCCCGAAAGAGGTGAGTGCTGCCGGAAATAACCTCAACGACCTGAGCCCGTACGGCGCGGTTGACATGGCAGGTAACCGTAGCGAATGGGTCAATGACTTTTACACAGCCAATGTCATCATCACCGATGGTATGAGCAATCCCATTGGACCGGTGAATGGAACGCTGCGTACCGTTAAAGGCGGTGAAGCCGGACGCGCCGCTGCCGAAATGAACTGGTTCGTGTTCAGCCGCTTTGGCGCTGATGCCAAAACTCCACAGCCTTACAGTTTCCGTTGCGCCGCCAGCGACACTGACGTCACAGCCGATAAAGTATTTGTCGATGGCACGCCGGCAAAAACCGCCGCCATGGCAGCGCAACTGGAACCCGCCAGGGACTGCAACAGCCGTATTGGCTTTGTCAGCGATGTCACCATTCCGGATGGAACCACCGTTAAGGCTGGGGAGATAGTCACAAAAACCTGGCGCTTCCGCAATATCGGCACCTGTCGACTGGGAGATGGATATAAACTGGTCTGGACTGACCCGTTCCATCAGAATCCGCAAAAGCTGTTTGACTTCAACGCTGTAATCGAACCCCAGGCGGAGGGCGAAGTGAGCATCACATTCCCGGTTGTCGGTTCCGGAAAAACAAAAATAAACTTCCGCTTCGCGGACCCCAATGGCAACACCTTCGGACTGGGGGAACGCGGTCTGGGAGAACTTTGGATCGACTATCTGGTTCAATGAGATTGAAAGAAGGACAACGTTCATGAATTCCTCCAACAGTAAAAAAAGGGTAATTGTTATCGGTGCCGGGCCTGCCGGATTGACCGCAGCCTTTGAGCTGCTTCATCAGGATCGCGATGGGTACGAAGTTACCGTGCTCGAAGAAACACCTTTCATCGGCGGGATCTCCCGGACAGTGGTCTACAATGGCAACCGTATGGATCTGGGCGGACATCGCTTTTTCTCCAAAGATCGCGAGGTGATGAAATGGTGGAACGAACGGATGGCATTACAGGGCAGTCCTTCCAAAGACGATCTGATCACCAACACAGTCAAACCGCTCAATCCCGCTGGGCCTGACCCGGAAAAGGTCGATCGGGTGATGTTGTTCCGTAACCGCGTTTCGCGCATTTATTCGATGCGCAAGTTTTTTGATTATCCGATTTCGCTCTCATTACAGACGCTGAAAAATCTGGGTGTAACGAAAACCCTGTCCGCCGGAATCAGTTATCTCACCGCCATGTTCCATAAACTGCCGGAAGATTCGCTGGAGAATTTTTATCGCAACCGTTTCGGGCGCAAAATCTACAACCTGTTCTTCAAGGAGTACACAGAAAAAGTGTGGGGGCGCGATCCAAAGGATATCTCAGCGGAATGGGGAGCTCAACGCGTCAAAGGGCTTTCCATTTGGAAGGTGCTTGAGGATGCGTTTTATCGCCTGTTGCCGAAATCGCTGCAGAAAAACCGCAAGGTCGAAACTTCCCTGATTGAGCAGTTCTGGTATCCAAAATTTGGACCTGGGCAGTTGTGGGAATTGACTGCGGATGAAATTCGTGCGATGGGTGGAACGGTTCGGCACAACAGTAAGGCAGTTGGGCTGGACTGGGAAGATGGCCAGATTAAAGCTGTGTTGGTAGAAGAACCGGATGGCACGCTTCGCCTGGAGGCGGATTTGTTTTTTTCCAGCATGCCGCTCAAAGACCTGGTGCATGGCATGGGAGAAGCGGTACCAGACAATGTAGCCGAGGTCGCAGCCGGCTTACCCTATCGTGATTTCATAACGGTCGGGCTGATCATGAAAAAGCTCAAGCTGGAAAACCAGACCAAAATCCCGACGCCATATAACCGCATCCCGGACTGCTGGATTTATATGCAGGAGCCCAACGTGAAGATGGGGCGCGTGCAGATTTTCAACAACTGGTCACCTTATCTCGTCAAGGACTTCGCCAATACCGTTGGTGTGGGGTTGGAGTATTTCTGCTCTGAGCATGATTCCCTCTGGAACATGGCTGATGAGGAGTT
Source organism: Chloroflexota bacterium (assembly GCA_012799995.1). GTDB lineage: Bacteria > Chloroflexota > Anaerolineae > Anaerolineales > Anaerolineaceae > Flexilinea. The sequence goes on from JAAZKE010000021.1 coordinate 11,552, forward strand.
TGCCGCCTTTGCCATTGACGAGCTGACTGGCGCTGGCATTATCAACCGCGAAGATGTGCTTGAGACGCATGTTGAGCATGTGCGCAAGGCGTACCCAGCCTACTTTGACACCTACGATCGCATTGATGAATTGACAGCCTGGTTGAACACCTTTGAGAATTTGTATTGCATCGGACGGAATGGACAGCACCGCTATAACAATTCAGACCACTCGATGGCAACGGCTTTCGAAGCTGTGAAAAACATCCGTAACGGGGTACGCTCCAGAGACAATATTTGGAATGTCAATACCGAAAAGAGTTATCACGAATCTTCGGAAAGCTGATGCCTTCGCATAATAAAATTGCGAATTTCCTTTAATTCATCCGTTTTCAAAACAGCGCCAACAGCGAGATAAATTCCAATTCCTGCTGCAACGCCAACCGCAACCACGACCAGTGGCGACATCTCCTGAGCAGCGCTGAAGCGTTTCCAGAAGTACAACCCCAGGCTCATGGCAGTCGCTGCAACCACGCTTTGCAGAATCCCGGCGAGAATTCTTCCGCCATGCAGCCCCTGTAAACGCCGACGCATCAAAAAAAGTAACAAGCCGGATTCCAACGCAGTTGCAATTGTATTTGCCAGTGCCACTCCACCATGCGGCATCCAGCCAATACCTGCGAACGCGCGCGACAGCAGAATGCTGAGCACGATATTGAGCAACATCGCAAAAAACAACACCATCACCGGTGTCTTGGTGTCATGAATGGCATAGAAAGCACGTGAAACCAGCTCCACCACACAGTGAAAAACCAGCCCAAAGCTATACCAGATCAATGCCCAGGTGACCATCTGCGTCATCTGCGGATTGAAAGCCCGTCGTTCAAAGATTAACGTTACAATCGGCTCTCCCAGCAAAATCAGACCGCAGGCAGCCGGAAGCGCCAGCCAGATTACCAACCGGATCACCGCAGCCAGAGAAGCGCTCATTTCCAGCAGTTTATTGCGCGCTGCCTGCACCGAAAACATCGGCAACGAGACCGTTGCCACCGACTGCGCAATCGCCGCCTGCGGCATCAGCATCAGTGCCAGCCCCCAAGTGATGGCTGAAATTGAGCCAGCTGGCAGATAAGAGGCGATCAGGTTATTAACCAGGAAGTTCAGCTGAACGGCAGATGCCCCAATTTGGCGCGGGATCATCAGTTTGAACACTTCGCGAACCGCGCTGTCTTTCCAGGCAAATTCCAGTTTGAGTTCTTTGTTTTTCAACCCCAGGAACATGGGCAGCTGTATCAAAAGATGCAGCAACGAGCCGGTTACAGCGCCGTAAGCCAAGCCGCGGATACCGAATGGCTTCGAGAAAATCAGCACCCCCAGAATGATGCCAATCTGATACATCGCTGGCGCCAAGCCGGGAAACAGGAACTGGTCATGGGAGTTCAGGATGCCCATCAACAGCCCGCTCAAGCCAAAAATCACCACGGTTGGCAGCTGAATGCGCAGCAGGTCAACGGTCAGTCTCTCCAGGGCCGGATCATTGATCGAAAAGCCTGGTACCAGGATGTAACGCACAATCTGTGCAGCGAACAGGTAGCACAACAGGCTGAGAAACGCCAGAATCAGCGTGAGCAGCACCGACAGTCGCGACGCCAGTTGCCACGCCCGCCTGGTTTCTTTTTTGTCAAGCATCGCGCTGAACATCGGTACGAACGCACTGGCGAGCGCGCCGCCAGCCACCAGATTGAACAGGATTTCGGTCAGGCGATTGGAGGCCAAAAAGGCATCCACTTCAGCGGAAGCTCCGAAAGTAGAACCGATAAGCGATTTTGAAAGCAGTCCGATGATCTGAGAAATGACCATCGC
>JAAZKE010000022.1 GCA_012799995.1 Chloroflexota bacterium
ACAATCAGTGTTTCCTGTGCAATTAATTGAAAGTTGTCCGAATAACAGCAATTAAATAAATGACGCTGGAGTTTGCTCGCCCAAACCGGGTGTTAGCATCAACAGTACTGTATAGATATATTGTTTAATAAACTTGTTTCCAATTGATCAACGAAATATCATATCCAACAGACTATCAACAACAATTATCCCGCCAATATCAGGCTTTATTGTATTCGCGTTGATTCTGTTTCCGTAGGTTGTTTTCAGCTGCCATGAGAGAAGCGATTTCTCTTTGACGTCAGGCAGTTTTACATCTAAGCGATACCAGAGAAACAATTGATTACTCATTGCCAGACACAATGACCAGGGTTGAGGATATTACCAAGTACCCCGGGAGGGACTCGAACTCTCAACCTAAGCGTTAGGAGTGCTTTGCTCTATCCTGTTGAGCTACCGGGGCAATGCACAGCGAATTATATCACGCTCGATTTCGGGAAAAGTTGATAGACTTTGCAATGAATGGACGCTGTTTTTGGCTCATTATGAAGTAAAATTGGTGCAATGGAAAAGTCTTCCGATTCAAAAAAAATCAACGAATTGCGCCAGCGTAAAGCAGCCATTCTCAAAGGTGGTGGAACGAAACGCATTGAGCGCCAGCATGCCCAGGGGAAGTTGACTGCCCGTGAGCGGATTAAGCAATTGCTCGATGATGGCAGTTTCCATGAAATGGAGCCGTTCAACCTCTCGCGTTTCACTCCTGAAGACAAAATGTATGGTGATGGTGTGATCACCGGATTTGGTACGATTGACAAGCGACTGGTGTATCTCTATGCGCAGGACTTCACTGTTTACGGCGGCACGATGAGCGAAATGCAAAGCCGCAAGATATGTCGCATGATGGACCTGGCTTTCGAGAACAAAGCGCCGGTAATCAGTCTAATCGACTCCGGCGGTGCGCGGATTCAGGAGGGGATCATCAGCCTGGCGGGGTATGCAGGCGTTTTTCTGCGCACCACGCGACTGTCAGGGTTGGTTCCGCAAATCAGCCTGATTCTCGGTCCCTGCGCCGGCGGAGCAGCTTATGCCTCTGCGGCGACCGATTTCATCATCATGACCCGAAATAAGTCCTATATGTTTTTGACGGGACCGGACGTGGTTGAATCGGTGACTGGGGAGAGCATTGATGTGGAAGCGCTGGGCGGCAGCAAGGTTCACCTGACAACCAGCGGCCTGGCTCACTTGGGTGCGGATTCAGATGAAGATGCTATTCGACTATGCCGGCAGCTGTTTTCCTACTTTCCGAATCATGCGCTGGAAAAAGCACCGGTACTGCCGACCGATGACACCCCTGGCCGGCTTGATCCGTCGCTTAACCATATCATCCCGGACGATCCTGGAGAGCCTTATGTTATGCATTCGATCATTGAGGCAATTGTCGATCAGGGGAGCTTTCTGGAGCTGCAACCCGAGTTTGCCCCGAATGGAATTATCGGCTTTGCCCGTTTCAACGGTAAAGGTGTTGGCATTGTTGCTCAGGAACCGTCAGTAATGGCTGGCGTGATGGATATCAACTCATCGGATAAAATCGCGCGTTTCGTGCGCACTTGCGACTGCTACAACATTCCGTTGATTACGCTGGTAGACTGCCCCGGATTTCTGCCTGGCTTATACCAGGAAACGCATGGTGTGATTCGCCATGGCGCGAAAGTGCTGTATGCCTATGCGGAGTCAACTGTCCCGAAAATTACGGTGATTATCCGCAAAGCCTACGGTGGAGCTTATATTGTGTTGGGCAGCAAAATGATAGGGGCTGATGTTACCTTTGCCTGGCCTACTGCCGAAATTGCAGTGATGGGGCCGGAAGGAGCAACCAAGATTTTGTACCGCAAACAAATCGAAGCGGCAGCCGATCCGGTTGCTGAGCATAAAAAGCTGGTAGGTTCCTACCGGGAAAAATATCTTAATCCGTATATTTCTGCTGAAGCGGGTTATATTGATGATATCATTGAACCTCAAGAGACTCGAGCCAAGATTATCGGTGCTTTGGCAGGGGTTCGTTACAAAAAAATTGAACGAGATTTGAAAAAACATGGAAATATGCCTGTGTAACAGGCAGAAAGGGTGCGTCTATGGATGTTGCTGTTGAAACCGCCACTGTTGTAGTTAATGATCATATCATTGGACAATCGCTGGAAATTACATTGATTGGGGTCGTGATTCTCTTTGCCTCCCTCTTTTTGTTATGGGGTGTGATGGAGCTCCTTGTTCGCGTGATCAAGGATCCAGTAGAGAGTGAAGAAGCCGCGGAAACCGAGGTGATTGAGGTTGTTCCGCAGGTGCTTGATGATACTGAATTAAAGATGAGAGCCGCTGCTGCTGCCGTCGCCTCCATTCAGAACTACGATCTGAAAATGAAAGTAGCCGCTGCTGCTGCCGCATTTGCCGCAGCTGGAACTGAAAAACAGAATAAATAACTTCCCTTTCGCCGTACAAGACGGTTGGAAAGAGAAAGAATGAAAAAACATACTATCGAGGGAGTGAAGAATTATGAAACTTACTGTAAAAGTCGAAGATAAAACTTTCAACGTTGAGATCGTAGATCCCAATGCCAGCCCAATGCTCGTCAACGTTGATGGCACCGAATTCAACGTTTTTGGCGATGCCTCAGCGAAGCCGGGTGTTGCTTCCGCAGCCCCTGTCGCTGCTCCGGCACCTGTTAAGGCTGCCCCGGCGGCTGGCGGTGGTGAAACTGTGAAGGCTCCGATTCCGGGCGTCATCCAGGAAGTCAACGTCAAAGAAGGTCAGTCAGTCAAAAAAGGTGATGTCCTGTTCGTTCTCGAAGCGATGAAAATGAAGAATAACATCGTTGCGTCGCATGACGGTCGAATTGCAAGTGTCAGCGTTTCAAAAGGTGACACAGTAAAACACGGGCAGGTATTGCTGTCATATGCTGATTAACGAGGGAGTGATATGGGAAACCTCGGAAGTATAGTCGATACCTTTTATCTCTTATCCTGGAAAGAAGTTGTCATGATCGTCATCGGTCTGGTGCTGATCGGTCTGGCAATTATCAAGGAATATGAACCAACGCTGTTGCTGCCGATCGGTTTTGGCTGTGTGCTTGCCAACCTCGGCATGTCTTCCTACCAGACGATGACTGTTACGGAAATTGTGAATGGTCAGATCACCGAAGTGGTTCGGCCTGGATTCCTCAAAGTCATATACGACATGGGGATCACAACCGAATTGTTCCCGCTGCTGATCTTCATCGGCGTTGGTGCGATGATCGATTTTCGTCCGCTGCTGGCGATGCCGAAAATGGTAATCCTCGGCGCTGCCGGACAGTTTGGCATTTATGGAACGCTGATCTTCGCGTCTTTCCTGGCGAAATTCATCCCTTCCCTGGGATGGGGTCTGCCGGAAGCAGCATCGATCGGTACGATTGGGGCGATTGACGGGCCAACGGCCATTTACGTCACATCAAAAATCGCACCACATCTGCTCGGGCCAATTGCGGTCGCAGCCTATTCCTACATGAGCCTGATCCCGATCATTCAGCCTCCGATTATGAAGGCTATGACCTCAAAAGCGGATCGCCGGATTCATATGGAATATGCACCGAAACCCGTATCCCATCGGGCGATTGTAGTGTTCCCGATGTTGGTTACGATCGCGATCAGCATCATCTCCCCTGCAGCTGCTCCCTTGATTGCAGCATTGATGCTGGGGAACCTGCTGAAGGAAAGCCAGGTGGTCGAGCGGTTGGATAAAGCTGCCCAGAATGAAATCATCAACGTCTCAACGCTGTTTCTGGGACTGGCGGTCGGCGGTACCATGACCGGTGATCAGTTCCTTAATTTCGGCGTGTTGTTGATCATGCTGCTCGGGCTGTTGGCGTTTATCCTCGATACCGTGTTCGGTGTTATCTTTGGTCAGATCATGAAAGTGGTCACTGGCCGTAAGATCAACCCGTTGATCGGTGCCTGCGGAATCAGCGCCTTCCCGATGGCTGGACGAATCGCAGCTCAGATTGCGCTGGAAGAGGATGACAGCAACTTTATCCTGATGCATGCCATGGGCGCGAATACAGCTGGACAGCTGGGTTCGGTGATCGCCGGTGGTGTGTTGCTGGCGCTCGTTCAGGGCTTCATGTAATTCTGTAAGTACCATTTGAGAAGACCGGAAAAAATCTCCGGTCTTTTTTGTTTCAACGAGATGGAATGCATTTGTTTATGCGGAGATGCATTCGATGATGCGACAGACCGGTAGGGGCGACAATGCACATCGGTTTTTGATGCGCGCGTCGCCCGTTTGACTCTCTGTTTCGTCCGTGAGACGAACTGGCGACGCCTGGTCTTTCAGACCAGATTGTCGCCCCTACATTTCCTCAAGGTATGACTGACGAGGTGTCGATACGCAAAGTGCTGGAGGCAATGGAATATTTCCACAAAGGGCCCTGGCAGTTTTCCTTTGATCTGCCGTAAAAAGACCGCTTCCAGTTTGTGTACAGCATGGAAGAATGTCATATAAATGTCATAATATGTGCTTGACAAAAAATGACAAACGTAACTATAATTATCCGCAGGGACAGCAAAAGCAATATTCTTCTTTTTTATCTTTTTCCATCCGCTCCAAAATTTATTTTGGAGCGGACTCCATTTAAAACCCAACACAGGACAAATATCAGGTTAACGAGCCATAATTCAGCGCACTTCACCAGCCAGGAGTGCTGATTTTAAGTTGGTCCCTTTGGATTCTGGAACTGTTTTGGTTCAGATTCAGCGACTTTGATAAAATAATTCAATAAATGGCTTATTTGACCAAGGAGAGATTATGTTTCACACCATTATTGTAGCAGGGAATATCGGGAGAGATCCTGAGATGCGTTATACACCCACCGGTGTACCGGTAACTTCATTCAGCGTAGCGACTTCCAGACAATATAACAACACGCAGGGACAGTCCGTCAAGGAAACCATCTGGTTCCGCGTAACATGCTGGTCAAAACTGGCAGAATACGCGAGCACCTATCTGAAAAAGGGAAACAAAGTGCTGGTAGAAGGTCGGCTGGTTCCTGATCAGAATACCGGCGGTCCGCGCGTTTGGAAACGTAACGACGGCACCAGCGCTGCTTCCTATGAAATCAACGCTGCGACGATTCGTTCCATCGGCAGTCGCAACGATTCCGAAGGATCATCCAGCGGAGCGACAGGCTTTGATGATTTCGGTGAAGGCGAACTCGACGAAGATGAGATCCCGTTCTAATGTCTGATTATCGCAAAGTCATAAATGAAATCGCTGAATTTGCCCATACGGATTTTGAAGCGCGGACGCTGGCACGCGATACCGCGCTTACACGGGCGCGCTCACTGACGCGTCATTCCGCGAACGCAATTCGGGCAATCCATCGCGGTGAAATCGAAGAGTCTGAGAAGTTTCTTGAGCAAGCCAGACAACTGGTAGAGGCACTGCGATCAGAGCTTGCTGCGTATCCGGATCTGTATCATGCCGGTTATACGCAGGACGCGATCAAGGAATATTGCGAAGCCTCAATCACTTGCGCCTTAATCCGTCGCACCGAGCTGCCCACCCCTGAATCACTTGGCGTGATTGCTTCCACTTACCTGCGTGGCATGGCAGAAACGCCGGGAGAGCTGCGCCGTCGCTGTATGGATATCCTGCGGATGGGGTACTCGGAAGAAGCCGAAGACCTGTTGGAGAAGATGGACGATATCTACTCAATTCTAATCACGATGGATTATCCGGATGCGGTCACCAATGGACTACGCAGGCAGACGGATCTGCTGCGTGGCATCGTCGAACGGACCCGTGCGGATTTGACCTTGAGTATGAGCGAAGAGCACTTGAAGAAAATACTTCAGAAGGCGATTGACACGTTCGAATCACGCTGATTTGAGAGGTTAGAATCATTTTGGAAAATAAGTACCCGCCGAAGACGGGTACTTTCTATCCTTGTTCAATAAATCAGACATGAATTACAGACTGTGAGAAGCTGCCGATGAGAGAATCTGGAAAACAAAAGGTTATCAATGCCTCCGAAATTGGCAATTACCTCTATTGCCGCCGTTCATGGTGGTATGCGCTTCAGGGAATCCCAAGCGAGAATCAGCAATCGCTCGCGGATGGCAAAGTTGCGCATCAGAAGATTGGTCGCCAGATTCGACAAGTGAAACTGATCAGGCGCGTTCTACTTGTATTGTTGATATTACTCATTGCTGCATTGGGGATTTATATCTTACAGGGAGCAGCCCGTTGAACGCAGTTGTGATATGGCTGTTGGTTGCGATTGGAATCGTGATCCTGTTGTTGATCGTTTTGGAAATCAGAACCCGCCGCAGTGAATCTTCCTATGATGAGATCGTTTACGATGACAGCGGTATTCAGAAGGTGCCTGAAAAACCGTTATTTGACAGCGAGCTGAGACTGGCGGGGAAACCGGATTTTCTGCTGAAAAAGGATGGGGTTCTGATCCCGGTTGAAGTGAAATCGACTCAGATTCGCAACAGCGCCTATGACAACCATCTTTATCAGCTGTTGGCTTATTGCCGCCTGACCGAGAAAACATACGGTGAACGCCCGCCATTCGGAATTCTGCGTTACCGAAACAAAGCAATTAAAATATCGTATACAATAGAAAAAGAGGCAGCGTTATCGTCAGTAATAGCGGCGATGCGCAGTGATATCCAGAATGGCGTGCATGGTCGCTCTCACCAGCAACCCTCCCGCTGTCTGAATTGTGGCTATCGCGGACGCTGTCCAGAAAAATTGAGTTGAACGGATGAAGAAAAACCAGAAAAAACCAGAGCGCATTGCCATCACCTGGCATCCCAAGCTGCCGGACGCCAAAACCGAGGCAGAAGCTATACTGCAGGCCATTCACGATGAGTATCCGCAGGTGACTTCGGTCGCTGCCTATTCGCTTTACGACGATGCTTTCCATCACAACGTCAAGGAGAAAGCATTCGATCTCGTCATTACTTTGGGCGGTGACGGCACCATGCTGCGCACCAATAAAATCTGTGCACCTTATGACATACCGGTATGCGGCGTCAATATGGGCAGTTTCGGTTTTATGATGGAAGTCCAAAAGAATCAATGGCGCAGACGTTTGAAGGATCTGATTGGTGGCAAATGGATGATCGAAGAGCGGATGATGCTGAACGTGAAACTGATCCGTCAGGATGGCGGAAAGCTGGAATGGGAAGTGCTGAATGATGCAGTAGTAGGTCATGGCTCACAGCTGCGGCCAATCCGCGTTCATGTCATGATCAGCGGTAATGAGCTGACTACCTACGTAGCGGATGGATTGATTGTGGCGACGGCTACCGGTTCAACCGCTTATGCGATGGCAGCGGGCGGTCCGATTATGGAACCGGAATTGCGCAATATTCTGGTGATCCCGGTTGCGCCTCACTTGAGCCTCGACCGCGGCTTGCTGTTGAAGGAGAGTGATGTTGTTGAAATCACAGCTACTTCCAATCACGAGGCAATTTTTTCGCCGGATGGGGCAAAAGGCATGATTCTGCTGCCGACGGATCGTATTCAGATCGCTGCTTCCCAATTCAATGCAAAATATATCCGATTCAACAGCAAGGGTTTCTTTTATCGTAATTTCCTGCAATATATGCAGCGCAATCCCAGTGCAATCGGGAGAAATTAATGAGTGAAGAACCCATTGTCATGACCTGTTACCGTCACCCAAATCGGGAGACATTGCTTCGCTGCAACCAGTGTGAAAAACCTATCTGCCTTGACTGCGCAGTTTCAACCCCTACCGGTTATCGCTGCAAACAATGCATCAGTAAGCAGCAAAAACGTTTCAACCACTCGATGACCAGTGATTATCTGGTTGCTGCTGCCATCACGGCGCCGCTGGCTGCGCTGGGGACATTTCTGCTTTACCATGTGCAGATATTCCCCTTCGTCCTTTCGACCTTGTTGGGAATTGGCATGGGCACTCTGATTGTCAGGCTTGTCAGGGCTGCCACACACAGACGCCGTTCTCAGCGGCTAAACCAGGTCACTGGTGCGGCAGCGATTTTGGGCGGGCTGGCGCCGATCGCGCAGTATATGATCAGCTTTTTACGGGCAATTTTCGCTGCGCAGTACGGGATGCTGTGGTCCAACACACTCTCAGTGCTTTGGGGTGTTTTGTATGTAACTGTCCTGTACGGCACGATTTTATCGAATATGAAAGGGTTCTCCATTCAACGTTACTAAGCCATGCTGAAAGAATTATCCATTCGGAATCTGGCAATCATCGACTCGTTGGATCTATCGTTCGCTCCCGGATTTAATGTCTTTACCGGTGAGACCGGCGCGGGGAAATCGATTATCCTCGATGCAGTTTCGCTTGTGGTGGGCGCGAAGAGCGATTCGACTATGGTGCGTGAAGGAACTGATCGTGCCAGCATTGAAGCGGTTTTCGCCATTAATCGTGAGGACGCAGTTCTTTTCAGTTTTTTGCAGCGAGAAGACCTGATCGATGATCCAGAGAGTGACGAACTGACGATCACGCGTGAGATTCGTGCTGAAGGTCGCAGTGTTGCGCGCGTCAATGGGCATACCGTGAACGTTGGCATTCTCCGTGAAATTGGGCAGCGTTTGCTGGACATTCACGGGCAATCGGATCATCTCTCATTGCTCGATCCAGCTTCCCATGCCGGACTGGTTGACCGCTTTGCCGGCAATCGTGCGCTTCTTCAACAATACCGCGAGCAACTGCGTCGCTATCGGGCAGTTCTGAACCAGCTAAATGTGCTTAATAAAAGCGAAGAGGAGCAACTTCGCCAGCGTGATATGCTCAATTACCAGATTCAGGAATTGAAAAGCGCTGCCTTGAAGGAAGAGGAAGAAGAGGCGCTGACGCAGGAACGTGATCGGTTGGCGAATGCTGAAAACCTGAGTTTATCTTCACAAAAGGCGATTGAATATCTGGAAGGGCGCGGCGTTGAGGGAGCTGGAATATTGGATCTGGCTGGTATGTTGCAGCGCACAGTGGAAGGGATCAGCCGGATTGACAGCGAGATGAATTCCCTGAGCGAGGAAATTGCTGCGGTGGTGGAAGAGCTCAACGATTCGGTTTCTGTGCTGCGAAATTACAACGATCAACTCGAATTTAATCCGCGTAAACTGGAAATGGTGGAAGAACGCCTTCATCTGATTCACACTTTAAAACGCAAATATGGCGGATCGATCGCGGCGGTACTGGCTTTTGAACGCGATGCGGTTGAAAAACTGGCGCAGTTGGATCATGCCTCTGAAGTGAGCGATTCACTACTGTTGGAACAGGATCAATTGAAAGAGAAATTGACTGCATTGGCGGATCAACTCTCGAAAACGCGCAAGCAGGCTGCCGGAAAGATCATTGGCAAGATGGAAAAGGAACTGAATGACCTGTGCATGGTCTCGGCAAAATTTGACATCAAAATTGAAGAAGGCGGACCGGATGCAGCTTTCACGGAAAACGGCCGGGATCAGCTGGAATTCCTGATTGCGCCCAACCCGGGGGAAGGGTTGAAGCCGCTGGCAAAAATTGCTTCCGGCGGTGAGACTTCGCGCCTGATGCTGGCGCTGAAACATACGCTGGCGGAAGCGGATGATATTCCGACCATGATATTTGATGAAATTGATCAGGGAATTGGCGGGCGGGTCGGCTCGA
>JAAZKE010000023.1 GCA_012799995.1 Chloroflexota bacterium
GCTGGGTACGCCGGTTTTTGTATCCTGATTTCAGATAAATTCAACAAAAATCTGATTACTGACAAATGCCAGTTCGCGGTTGATAACCAGATTGCCATTTGGCAGGAAATGGATTGCTTTTTGTCTGAGCAACCGTTCGAGAGGTTTGCAAAACGCCTTTTCAAGTGTGATTCCGAAGCGCATCTCGAAGGCCGACGGATCAATCCCTTCTTCCAGCTGTCGCAGCCCAAAGATCATGTAGTTCTGTTGTTCTTCCAGATTGGTTTGTTTGCGGACGATGCTGGCAGCGGGAAATCGTTTGCTGCCGGTTTTACGCTCATATTGCAGCCGTTCAATATATCCATTTATCGATGACAGGTTCTGCGTTCGAACTCCTCGATAATATCCATGCGCACCAACGCCAAATCCCAGATAGGGCTCAAGACGCCAGGTTTTTGAGTTATGACGGCTTTCAAAAATTTTCTCACGGCTCCAATTGGAAATTTCGTAATGGCGAAAGCTGGCGGATTCAAGAAGTTCACACGCTTTCGCATAGACATCTGAGAAATAGCTGTCTTCCTTCGGTTGGAACAAACCGGCTTTCAACTGTTTTGCCAGTGGCGTTCGCTTTTCAACGCTCAACGCATACAGCGAGATATGCTGCGGGTTTAACGCCAACGCTGCCTGGATCGATTCAATCCAGGTGCTTAACGATTTACATGGATATCCGAAAATCAGGTCCAGGCTGATGTTATCAAACCCGGTTGTTTTCAGGCTGGCAACAGCGTTTTGTGTGTCAGCGTGAGTATGACGCCTGCCCATCATTACCAACTCAGAATCCAGCGCAGATTGCATCCCCAGACTGACGCGATTAAAACCGAATTGTCTGATTCCAGTGGCAAAAGCAAGGTCACAATCGCCGGGATTGACCTCAATCGTGACTTCTGCATCATTGGAAATTGTGAAGGTGGATCTGAGCTGGTCAAGCACGGTTGCCAATTGATCGATTGATAATATCGATGGCGTACCACCGCCAAAATAGATTGTGTCTACAGTCTCAGTGACATGATTCCTGCTGGCAGTAAGTTCGATTTCAATGCATAAAGCGTTCAGATAATCAGGAATGAGCGCTGCTTTTCCGGCATAAGTGACAAAATCACAATAATTACACCGACGTTTGCAGAAAGGAATATGGATGTAAATGGAGAGAGGGTTGCTCATTTAATCTGTCCACAACAGGTGGTTCTGTGGTTGCAAACTCGATTCAATGCTTGTAAAGCGCATGAAAAATCTGCAAACTCATCCATGTTATAATCACGAATCATGAAATTGATTATATTCAGAAATAAACTGGAAACTGACTTTACCTATGGCATTGGATAATCAACACCAATCTAAAACGAAAATATGTCCCACATGTGGGACACGGATGAACGAATCCGCTACACGCTGCCTGGTCTGTGGCAAGATCTTCACGGAAGGTGACGAACCAAAATCGGTCGTACGACGAGCGAAAAAGAGCAGCGGGAATCAGTTGGATAGAAAACCGCGGCTGCCGGAAGTGCGCATTAGCCTGCCGATTGCAATCGGCCTGGTGCTGTTATTTCTGGTCATTGGCGCAGGTGTGGTCTTTGCGTTGCTGCAAACCACAGGCAGGGTAGTTGAACCAACTGCGCTACCATCAGCAACATTGACGCCGACCATCACCTTTACTCCGACTACAACTTACACGCCAACGCTGGCGATGTCAGCAACCCCTTTACCGCCAATCGAATATACCGTGAAAGAATCCGACCTGTGTTCATCGATTGCAGCATTGTTTAACGTTTCGATTTCAAGCATCGTGTTGGAGAATAACCTGACAGCAGATTGCTTCCTGTCACCTGGCATGGTGCTGAAGATCCCGCAACCGACACCGACGATCACGCCACTGCCGACAGGCACACTCACCGGCTCTGAAGCGACTCTGGCAGCCTGTGGGTCGATTGACTATATCGTCGCGAATACCGATACTTTGCTGGGAATTGCGCTCAACTATGGCGTTTCTACTGACGTGATCCGACAATACAATGGCATGACGAGCGATATCGTTGTGGCAGGTTCACCACTGAAAATCCCGCTGTGCGAACGAATCACCCCCGGACCTACTTCAACGCCGACCAATCCGCCACCTTATGAAGCGCCGAATCTGTTGCTTCCTGCAGATGGCTCGTCCTATAACACCAGTGGTGAAACGATCACGCTGCAATGGGCGGGCATCGGGACGTTACTCTCCAATGAAGCTTATGAAGTCGTTATTGAGGATATTACCGAAGGCAAGGGACGCAAGAACATCGCCTATGTGACGGATACGAAATATATCGTACCGATGAACTTCCGTCCGAGCGATCCTGCACCACATGTGATCAAATGGCATGTGGAACCAGTACGTCAAACCGGCAGTCAAGACGATGGCACACCGATCTATGCCTCAGCCGGCAGCCGTTCGGAGAGCCGTACCTTCATTTGGTCGGGTGTTACCGTTCAGTAATTGTTGTCGCCTGGTGTCAATTGGCAACTTCCCTGCATATATGATCGTAGAATTGGTCAGGAATTAAAATATACGTTACTCGTCCCAATCAGGCGATTTTCACCTGATTCGACATACTGTGAATTGAAGCGGATAAGTGCAACTTAAGGAAGTAAAAGACAGATGAGCAAACCAATTGTAGCAATTGTGGGCAGACCAAACGTTGGGAAGAGCACGCTTTTCAATCGACTGACCGGGACACGCGACGCAATTGTAGATGAAATTCCCGGAACCACACGTGACAGGCAATTTGGCAGTGCTGAATGGAACGGGTTTGAATTTGAAGTGATCGATACTGGTGGAATTGACCCGGAAGCCAGCAGTCAATCCGTACCTTTATCCGTGGGATCTTCCGATTTCATCGAAGAAATCCGCACCCAGGCGCTGATTGCCATTCGAGAAGCGGATGTGGTGCTGTTCCTAGTGGATGCGATCAGCGGTTTAACTGAGGCCGATCGCGAAATTGCAACAATCCTGCGCAGAAACCAGAAAGTAATCGATGGAAAAGAATATCCGCCGGTTCTGCTTGTGGTCAATAAGGCGGACTCCCCTCGTTATCGTGACAGTCACTATGAGTTCTTTGAGCTCGGACTCGGGCAACCTTATACAATTTCTGCGATTCATGGAACCGAAACCGGTGACTTACTGGATGAGCTGGTTGCTCAGTTTCCGGAACAGGTTGAGGAAGAGGAAGATGACTCGGTTAAGATCGCAATCGTCGGAAAACCCAATGTGGGTAAGTCGAGTCTCTTAAATCGACTGGTTGGCGAGGATCGCATGATCGTCAGTGATATCGCCGGCACTACCCGCGACGCAATAGATATGCACATTGAATTCGAGGGAATTCCGATGACGCTGATCGATACCGCCGGTATTCGCCGTAGAGGGAAGATTGAACCCGGGATAGAAAAGTATTCAGTGATGCGTTCCATGCGTGCAATTGAAAAGGCGGATGTTTCTCTGCTGATGATTGACGCCACCCAGGGGATCAGCATGCAGGATGCTCATATTGCCGGTTACATTCTTGACGAGTGGAAAAGCGTTGTCGTGATTGTTAACAAATGGGATGCGATCGAAAAGGACAGCTTCACCATGCAGTCTTACAACGAGATGATTCAAAAACAGCTCAAGTTCATGAACTACGTTCCGATCCTGTATATTTCCGCGCTCACCAATCAGCGTGTAAATCAGGTATTGCCGATGGCATTGAAAGTTCAGGAGGAACGCGTTGCCAGAATTCCGACCTCAAAACTGAACGAGATTATTCATGAAGCGCAGGACGCCCATCATTCAACCTCGAAAACCGGTCGCTCGCTGCATATGTACTATGCCAATCAGGTTCGCAGCGACCCTCCAACCTTTCTGGTGCATGTGAATGATCCTACTCTGGCGCATTTTTCATACACCCGCTATCTGGAAAATCAGATCCGCAAAAGGTATGAATTCCTTGGAACACCGATTCGAATCGTGTACAAAGCGCGGCGATAACCCTGTCACAGGTGCAATTTCCAGATTAAGACCGTTTTAATAAAAGGGGTGTATGATTACATTCAAATTGAATAAGGAAACTGACGGGAGATAACGATCAATGGCGAAAAAAGAAACCCAAAAAGAAAAGAAACCCAGGACAACCGGCGCAATGATTTGGGAGATTGTGCAAACGTTGGTTATGGCGGTTGCCCTTTATTTCGCGATTGATTTTTGTGTGGCACGCGTACGTGTTGAAAATGTCAGCATGGAAACCTCTTTCACAGAGGGAGAACTGCTGATGGTGAACCGCCTGAATTACAAGTTCAGTGAACCGGAACGTGGCGATGTTGTTATTTTCAAAGCCCCCACCGATCCGAAAAAAGATTATATAAAGCGCATGATCGGTCTACCTGGAGATAAGGTTTCGGTTCAGGGAGGAAAACTGTTTATTAACGACTCTGAAATTCAAGAACCATGGGTGCATGAGCCAATGGCTTATAGTGGCGAATGGGTTGTACCAGAAAATGAGTATTTTGTCCTTGGGGATAACCGCAACCATTCCTCCGATTCCCACAGCTGGGGGTTTGTCCCGCGCAAGAATCTGGTAGGGAACGCGTTTTTCTGTTATTGGCCGTTGAATCATATCAGGGTGGTGAATAACCTTATCGATTTACCGATGACGACTGCGTCGAATTTGACAGAAGGGAACTAACTTTGGCTAAAGTTGATTATTGTCAGGAATGTCAGGTCGGGATCGCAAAATCTTCAACTGCAACGTACTATACCTGGATTGATGAGGATTTGGTGATGGTTCCCAACTTCCCCTGCTGGGTATGTGACGTTTGCGGCAAACGGGAATGGGATTCTCAGTCACTTATGAATCTCAATCTGCTGCTCTCGCCAAATGCGGGACAGGAAAGCGTCCGAAAACGGACGCGTTCTGGAAAGCCCGATGCAGAGCGACCTTTGAAACCTCATCGACGGCGGGCAGTTAAATAGGCTGATTTATCAATTTACAAAATCGTATCATCAAATATCCGGCTGAAAACCGGATATTTTTAATCTCAGTTTGTTGGTGGAACCGGCGTTTCGATACCAGTTGGGGTGGCAGTAGCAAGCGTGATATCGAAGTTGCCGGTTTTACATACTTCGGTCATATATTCGGCATTGCTAACTGCAATTGCGTCATCTGGAATCCCCTGTGTGATCAGCCGTACAATTTCCGCTGCCTGCTGACAGTTGCCACTGCGGGCAAGCACGATCCCATACATATAATACAACTCGGGAATACGATCGTTATAGGAAAGCGGAATACCCTCAATCACCTGTCCGTCAGCAGTAGTGCCCCCCTGAATTGCCAGTTGGAAATACGTCAGAGCGTCATCATATTTTTGGGACATATAGTACTGAGTCCCCAGATTCCAATAGAACATTGTCCGGGTCGGATCCAAGTCAACCGCATCGCGTGCCTGTTGAATCGCCTTCGCGTACTCGCCATTCCCGCTATAGGTCCGGGAAATATAGTATGGTGCCCAAGGATCATAGGGGTTGAGCGAGCGGGCACGCTCAAATGCTGCTACCGCTTCCGAGTCCTTGCCGTCAGCCCTTAAATTCCGTCCGAGTGCCAGGTACAGGTCAGAGATGTTGGGGTTGATTGAAATGCCGATCTGGAATTCATTGATCGCTTCCTTATAGTTCCCTGTGATTTCGAGCAACAAGCCGCGTGCACGGTGAGACTCCATCATGCCATTGCCATATTCAATTGCCTGACGAGAGTACTCGGTTGCTTTTTCAAGCGTATTCAAGCTGTCCTGACCGCTGTTAAACTGGTCGACAAGCACTTCCGTTCGATAAGCATATATTAAGGGGTTGCGCGGGTCAATTTCCTCTGCCCGCCTAAAAGCGCCTTCAGCATCGATAAAATTACCGCTTTTTCCCAGCGCCCAGCCGCGGATGGCATGCGCTACAGCATTGTTTCCATTAAGCAGGATGGCGTTTTCAGCATTTTTAAGCGCTTCTGAGTATTGTTTTTCAAACATCTGCATCTTTGCCAGACTGATATAAACGGAGGCATTTTTTGGATCAGAGCTGATTGCTTTTTCATACTGTTCAATTGCCCTGGCATTTCGTCCTTCGCTGGCAAACTGTTCCGCTTCGGAGATGTAGGCTTCCGGAGGGGTGGTGGGGGTAGAGGTAGGAATGAAGAGTGGCTGGGTCTCGGGAACAATCACGATGCTGAAATACAAACCGATCGCTACCAAAATTAACAGGATGATAACTGTGAAAGGATTTGACCTCCTTTTGCGGTTGTTATAGCTGTACTTTGATCCTTTTAAATACATATTCCTGCTCAGTTCCTTTTCTCCGGTTATTATACCTGTCCCCGGTTTGTGAGCGTGTATAGGAGGGAAACCTTTTATTATTTTTGACAATAAAGAGATAACGAACGAAAAAGCTTTGGAATTAGGGCATCTCCATATTATAATTTGAGATAAGAAATAAATTTTTTCTGAAAAGGAGAGAAGGAATGAAAAAGATTGGATTGTTAATTGCTTTGATTGCTGTTATGGTTATTTGTATGCCCGTATTGGCACAGGACAAGCTTAAGGTTTGTCAGGTGACCGACCTCGGTGGTGTGGATGATAAATCCTTCAATGAAACCGCATGGAATGGTATCAAGCAGGCGGAAACCGAGTTTGGCGTTGAAGGCTTTGTGCTGGAATCAAAATCCGATTCCGACTACATGGTCAATATTGATCAGTTTATCGATGACGAATGTGATTTGATTGTCACAGTCGGTTACATGCTCACTGACGCTACCATTCAGGCTGCTAACATGAATCCTGATGTCAAATTCACCATCGTCGACTCCCAGGCTGGCCAACCGAACGTTGTCGATCAGGTTTTCCAGACCGATGAAGCTGCGTTCCTGGCTGGTTATGTCGCTGCAGCGATGACTGAAACCGGAACTATCGGCACTTACGGCGGAATGTGCATCCCGACCGTGACCATCTTCATGGATGGTTTTGCTCGTGGTGCAGCTTACTATAATGAAAAATATGACAAAGACGTCAAAGTTTTGGGCTGGGACACCGAAACACTCGAAGGTACCTGCATCGATTCTTTCAGTGACCTCGATAAGGGGAAACAGGTTACCATCACCATGATGGATCAGGGCGCTGACATTATCATGCCGGTTGCCGGTCCAGTCGGTGGCGGAACGATTGCAGCGATGGAAGATCGTGGCACTGGTCTGGTCATTGGCGTTGATGCCGACTTTTTCTACACCTATCCGGATAATGCTGACATGATCCTTACTTCCGTGGTAAAGAAGATGGACGAGATCACCCTCCAGGTTATCCAGGATGTGATCGAAGGTAAATTTGCCGGCGGTAAAATCGTTGGTTCGCTTGAGAATCTCGGCGTCGACCTTGCTCCATTCCATAATCTGGAATCCAAGATTCCTGCAGAAATTCTTGCAGACTTGGATGACATCCGCGCGAAAATTATTTCCGGCGAGATCGTTCTAAACGAAGTTTACATTCAGTAAGATTTTTAATAAAACAGGGTGGGGAAAACTCCACCCTGTTTTAAGACTCACTTATGGCAAATCAGTAAACCGCTTCTTCTGCGGTAATGCGTGATCAGGAGTAGAAACATGACGCCAGTCCTTGAATTGAAGGGCATTACCAAACAATTTCCCGGTGTGCTCGCTAATGACCATATCGACCTGGTTTTGAATAAAGGGGAGATTTTGGCGCTTTTAGGTGAGAATGGCGCTGGAAAATCCACTTTGATGAACATCCTTTACGGGCTGTATCATCCAGACCAGGGAAAAATTCTCATTAACGGAGAGGAAAAGACCATTAAGGGTCCGATGGATGCTATTCATGAAGGGATCGGGATGGTGCATCAGCACTTTATGCTGATTCCGGTATTCTCCGTCACAGAAAATGTGATGTTGGGTGAGGAATCTGTCAAAATTGCTGGAATTTTGGATAAAGAGACTGCCGCTGATCGGATCAGAACAATTGGGGAGCAGTTTGGCCTCAGTGTTGATCCGAACGCAATTGTGGGTGATTTACCGGTAGGGGTACAACAGCGGGTGGAGATTATCAAATTGCTCTACCGAAATGCCAATATCCTGATTTTTGATGAACCTACAGCAGTGCTTACCCCTCAGGAAGCCGATGACCTGTTCAAGATCATGCGTTCCTTAGTTGAGCAGGGGAAATCCATTATCTTTATCACCCATAAGCTGCGCGAAGTGCTGGAATATGCTGACCGTATTATGGTTATTCAGCGCGGTAGAGTGGTGGGTGAAACAATTCCGGCAGAGGCTGATCAGGAGAAGCTGGCGGAGATGATGGTTGGCCGCGCTGTAGACCTGATTCCTGATAAACTGGAAGTCGAGACAGGCGATATCGTTTTGGAAGTAAAGAATCTGGTTGTGGCTGATTCCACTAATAAAGTGACTGTACACGGTATCAATTTTGCATTACGAGCTGGTGAAATTCTGGGCGTAGCCGGCGTACAGGGGAACGGACAGACCGAACTGGGAGAGGCAGTTACGGGCATGCGCGAACCCGAGAGCGGGACGATTCAGCATATGGGTGTCGATTATCAAAAAATTCAGCCCCGCCAGTTTGTTGAAAACCACAGTGCGCACATTCCAGAGGATCGGCGGCGGGATGGTTTGATTCTGTCCTTCACAGTGGAAGATAACCTGATGCTGTGCACTTATTACAAACCACCGTTTTCCAATAACGGCATTATCAATCGTGATGCTGTTCATGAAAATGCTGTCAGCCTGATCGAAGCCTTTGACATTCGGCCGCCAGAGAAACTGAATCTGGTTCAGAATCTGTCTGGCGGAAACCAGCAGAAGGTTATTGTGGCAAGAGAGCTTAGCCGAAAAAATAAACTAATCGTGGCTTCACAACCCACCCGTGGGCTGGATGTCGGTTCGATTGAGTACATACATAACCAGCTGCTGAAAGCACGTAATGAAGGTTGCGGGATTCTGTTGATCTCCTCGGAACTGGATGAGATTTTTGAATTATCGGATCGGATCCTGGTGATGTATAAGGGAACCATCACTTTTGAAACCGATACCCATGAAACCACAAAATCAGAAGTTGGGTTATACATGGCGGGTGCCGGCGCTCAGCACGCTGTTCCGGAAGCAAATCCAAGTATGAATGATGAGGTGAAAACCTATGGCTAACCAGACTCCCCCAAATAATCAACCTACTGAGGAGAAAACCGGAACGGTTGAAATCTTCATGGAGGAACTCGGCAGGAAGCCAGAACGGAGACAGAGCTGGCTGGGAAGGTTTTGGACTTCGATTCAAATCCCATTCTTGGCTATCCTTTCCGGGTTGCTGCTCGGTTCGGTGATCATTATTCTGACCTCCGCCAATGTTTACAGCGGTTTCCGCGATGGTTTCCTGCCCGGCATCAAAGCGATTGGAAATGCCATTGTCGGAGCCTATACACCGCTGTTCGCGGGTGCGTTTGGTTCTCCATCCCGCATCATCGAGGCACTACGAACTGGCGAACGAATTGGCAGAGCCTTTAAACCATTTACCCAGAGTCTGGTGGAAACCACCCCTTATCTCTTAAGCGGCCTGGCGATGGCGCTCGGTTTCAGAGCGGGCGTATTCAATGTCGGAGGTGAGGGACAGATCTATATCGGTGCTGTTGTTGCCACATATGTTGGACTGAGCTTTACTGGCTTGCCGCAGGCAATCCATATGCCGTTTGCGATGCTGGCGGGCTTACTGGGCGGCGCTTTATGGGGATTTATTCCAGGTTGGCTGAAAGCAAAAACCGGTTCTCACGAGGTGATCAATACGATTATGATGAACTATATCGCGTTGAGGTTGATCGAATATCTGCTGACGGGACCGATGACCCGTACCGGTAGTGGCGGTATGCCAATTTCCAATACCGTCGAACCCAGCGCACGGATTCCGATGATGTTTGATCCACCGATCACGCTGCACTGGGGTTTTGTGCTGTCAATCGTGGTGGCAATCCTGGTATGGTTTATGCTTTTCAAAACTACCTGGGGATTCAACCTTCAGATCGCCGGTGCCAACAAATATGCTGCCAAGTATGCAGGGTTGAATATAAACCTCTGGACAGTGATGGGAATGACGCTCTCCGGCGCGCTGGCAGGCCTTTGCGGCAGCACCCAGGTTTTGGGTGTGACTTATTCAATGGGGCTGGGGGTTTCTGCTGGATATGGGTTCGACTCGATTGCGCTGGCATTGCTGGCGAACAATAATCCGCTCGGATGTATCCTGTCCGCGTTGCTCTTCGGATTGCTTCGCACCGGTTCCCGAACGATGATGTCCAACACAGGCATTCCGCTTGACATCGTTTCGATCATTCAGGCATTTATCCTGATGTTCATCGCCGCTCCGGCGATCATTCGCACGGTTTACCGATTGAAAGGTCCAAAAGAAAGCGATAAACAACTGGTCAATGTCTCAAACTGGGGAGGTAACTGATGGCGCGGCAGATGAAGGACCTTTCAGTACGCAGAAGTGATACGCGAAAACTGATTCTCGGATTAATCTCGATAGGTTTGGGGCTGCTGGTTATTCTGGTGTTCAATCGACCTTTCTCATCTTCAACAGTCTCAACCTTCCTGATGACGCCCGGTGGCTATACCGAAGGTGTGATGGATGATATTCTGGTGCCGGCTCGGATGTCCTTATGGATCAGCGGCGGCATCATGATTCTTGCCGGGTTGTATCATCTGTTCGTAGGCTTTGGCAAAAAAGAAACAACGTTCCTGATACTCTTCAGCATCCTGTTTGTGTTTTCCTTCCTGGTATATGTATCAGCAGATAAGCGAATCAATATCGCCAGCCTGTTTTCTTCGGCATTGTCGATGGCAGTACCAATTACGCTTGGCGCTTTCTCGGGCATTTTGTGCGAACGTTCCGGTGTCGTCAATATCGCGATCGAAGGTATGATGTTGATGGGGGCAATGGTCGGTTCAATTGTCGGCTCGGTCACTGGCAGCATATGGCTCGGTCTGATAGCAGCAATGCTTTCAAGCGCTCTGTTGGCGCTGGTTCATGCCTGGCTGAGTATCAAATACAAGATCAATCAGATTATTTCAGGTACCGTAATCAACATTTTTTCAACCGGTATGACCAGTTTTATCTCGTCGATGTTCCTGCAAAATATTCAATCCCTGAACAAGACCCCCCGTTTCCCAAACGTATCGATTCCACTCTTATCGAAGATTCCGTTCTTTGGCCCGGTACTGTTCAGCAACAGCCTGTTCGTATATGGCATGATTTTGTTGCTAGTTGTGCTACAATTCGCGCTGTTTCGGACACGCTGGGGATTGCGATTGCGCTCAGTTGGGGAGCATCCAAAGGCAGCTGACACACTCGGCATTAATGTCTATCGCACCCGTTACATGGCGGTAATTTTAGGCGGCTTGGTGGCAGGGTTTGGCGGCGCTTATTTTTCGCTGGGTTCTGTGGGACGCTTCGATGAAGGCATGACTGCAGGGAAAGGGTTCATTGGTCTGGCAGCGATGATCTTTGGCGGTTGGATTCCGTTCAAGGCAATGCTGGCGGGAATTCTGTTTGGCTTTGCGGATGCCTTGGCGTCTTCCGTTTCAATTCTGCGCTCGCCGATCCCGGGTCAGTTTATTAATATGCTGCCTTACATTGTGACGATTGTGGTTCTGGCAGGGGTTGTTGGAAGTGGAAGTGGCCCAGCAGCAGCTGGAACACCCTATGACAAAGAGTAGTGGACAGGCTGTTTAAAGATTGCCTGTTGTAGTTAAATGCTAAATAAAACGATTGGGAAATTTCCCAATCGTTTTCAATATCCATAGATAATCTTTGTGAGACCTTAAGCGCGCCCGAAATCATCCTCAATGCGGGTTATGTCTTCTTCTGGGCAGATCCCCTGCTGCGTTTCGATAATGACCAATGGCACCTCTCCGGTATTGGCAATGCGGTGGGGCTGTTCGCGTTCGATTTTAATCACATCGCCAGTTTTTACATCGAACTGGTCATCTTCCAGCGTCATAAGACCGGATCCAGCAACTACAACCCAGATCTCACGCCGTTGCTGATGAAGCTGAAGCGAAATCCGCTTCCCTGGAAAAATTACCAGCCGCTTAACGCGGTAGGTTGGTTCGTATAGGTATTCTTCCCATCGCCCCCAGGGGCGGTTGTCAAAATCGATCATAGTTCTTTATCTCCTGCTTTGTCCGTTGGTGACAATTCTATCGCATAAGTCCGCGTAGGCAATTCCAGCCGCGGCTGCTTCTTTTGGAAACAGGCTGTTAGGGGTCATGCCTGGCAGGGTATTCGCTTCCAGACAGAAGATATTTCCGTCCCGGTCAACCTTGAAATCAATACGCGAATAAAAACCAAGCCGCAGTACATTATGGATTTTCAGCGCCGCTTCCTGCATTCGTTGAGCCAGTTCCGCCGGAATATCGGCTGGGCAGATTTCCTGTGTCAATCCGGATTGATATTTCTTTTCGTAGTCAAACCAGCCCTCGTTTGGGATGATTTCAATCGGAGGCAGTGGCTGGTTATCAAGAATCCCAACGCAGAACTCTCTGCCTTCAATGTACTTTTCTATGATCAGATCATGCTCAATGCCATCGCTTTTTGATAAAGCCAAGGTAATTCCGTCTTCAAATTCCTGTTTATTTTTGGGAATGCTCACCCCAATGCTCGATCCACCGCGCGGTGGTTTGATCACGCATGGGAAGCCGATCTTCTCGACCATTTCCCAGTGCAGTTCCTCAGGGTGCCTTAAGTAAATCCAGGATGCAGTCGGGAGATGATTTACGTGCAGAAGTTCCTTGGTGATGCTCTTATCCATCGCGGCAACACAACCTGAAAATCCCGAACCGGTGTAGCGAATGTTCAGCAGGTCAAGCGCTGCCTGAATTTGACCGTTCTCTCCAGCAGATCCGTGCAGTCCGAGAAATACTACGTCTGCTAATCGGCACAGGTCAATGACATTTTCTCCGAAGAACATGCCGGTATCCGGATAGCGCAACTTTTTCAATAATTCCAGATCGGGAGGGGTGGTTGGAATTTCATGGTAGCCGGGTTCGTACTCAGGTTGACTGAGGAACAGCGAATTGAGCCCACTTTTAGGAGTTTTGATTCCAAGATATACGTCAACCAGAACCACCGCATGCCCTTTTTCAGCAAGTGCGTTGCTGATCATCCAGCCAGAGCTCAGGGAAACGTCCCGTTCGGGTGAATTGCCACCTGCCAGCACTACTACTTTCATTGTTCACCTTTCCTGATCGATATTTCCGCTTCATTCTAAAACATATTTCTGAACAATGTTGTTGAAGGTGCAATTTCATTGCCGAAATTAATGATCTGGGGTGGTTGCGCATTCTCCACGGTTTTGCAGCAACATATCCAGCCCATGCGGGAGCGTATCAAGCACGGCGGAAAGGTTCTCCCGCGCTGCTTTTTCACTTCCGGGAAGATTGACAATCAAACAATTATTACGGATGCCGGCTGCAGCTCGCGAAAGCATGGCGCGTTGAGTGTATTTGCTGCTTTCTCTTCGCATGGCTTCGGGAATCCCAGGTACCAGTCGGTCGCAGACGGCGATCGTTGCTTCCGGTGTGTTGTCCCGCGGCGCGAAACCGGTTCCACCCACAGTCAAAATCAGGTCTATTTCAGAAGAATCTGTTGCTTTGATGAGTGCATCTTTGATCTGATCAGGATCATCCGAAATGATATTGATTGCAGTAACTTGAAAGCAATGTCTCTCCAGCATTTCCTTTACGGCTGGGCCGGCAGTATCAATCCTTTCACCACGGGAACCTTTGTCACTGATGGTCAAGATCAGCGTTTTATACATTTTATTCTCTCCTTAGGTCAGAAAGTGGATATTTTCCTGCGAAAAATAAATATTGATTTCATCACCAACATTGACATTTGCGGCACTGAAGTGGTCTGTTTCGAATAATACCTGATTGAACGGAGATTGTGAGTCGGTATGTATAGGCTCGAGCGTAAACAGGGTTGTGTGCAGGTCTTCAACCCTTTTCAGAACTTTGCAGACGAAGGAACAGGATTGTTGCGGTAAGAGTGAAAAATCACTTTCGCGAATGGAAACATAACGAATTCCTTTTGCAAGTGGATTTTCAAGCGTCAGAACACAATTCCAGTCAATTGCCAGTACTTGTTTTTCGTTAATATGACGTAGTCGGGAAAAATTACGAAAACCGATTAATATCGCCGAAGAAAATGTTTCGGGATTTTTAAAAAAGTTTGATACCTTTTTAGGAGATTCCGTCCGACCATGATCAATGACGATCACCTGATCACATATTCTACGGACTTCATGATCATTATGGGAGACAAGAATCGTTGTGCCCGGGAATGAATTTAATGCGGTCATTAATTCCTGCTCCAGCTGCCAACGTAAAAAGCTGTCCAACGCTGAAAGCGGTTCATCTAACAGAATGATTTCAGGCTTGCTGGCAAAGATTCGTGCCAGAGCAGTCCGTTGTTGCTGCCCACCCGACAGTTGCCCGGGATGCTGATGCTCCACGCCCTTGAGAAAAAACGTTTCAATTAATTCTGCCGTTTTTATTTTCTGATTCTTGGTAGAAGAATGCCTTTTAAGTCCGCAGCGAATGTTTTGTTCTACTGTCATGTTGGGGAATAAGGCATAATTTTGGAACAAATATCCGGTGCGGCGCTCCTGGGGAGATAGGTTTATATTCTTTTTCGAGTCAAAAAGCGTTTGACCGTTGACCTGAATATATCCTTTATCTGGCTTGAAAATGCCCGCTATACATTTTAAAGTGAGGCTTTTTCCTGAGCCGGATGCGCCAAACAGGGCAAGTCTCTCATCCTCTGCCTGAAGTTTTACATCGAGATTGAAATTCCCGAATCGACGGCTAAATTGGGCGTTTATGCTCATGCGTGTTCTTTTCTCATGCCGTTGCCTTGTCACCCTGTTTACGGATTTTCCGGTTCTGCTCTTCCATAAAGTTAACCGTAACCATCACCGTAAAAGATATTATCAGGTTTACGCCAACCCAACGATATGCGAGCGCGTCATTGCCTTCACGCCATAACTGGTAAACTGTCGTTGCTATGGTGGCAGTTCTTCCGGGGATATACCCTGTTACCATTGCAGTAGCACCATATTCTCCCAAAGCTCTGGCAAAAGAAAGGACAGTTCCCGCAATTATTCCCTGCTTGCAGTTTGGCAGCAGGACATTCCAGAACAGAAATGTGTTTGACAAGCCAAGGGTCTGTCCGGAGTAGATCAGATTCTTATCGAATGCTTCAAATGCGCCTCGAATGGTACGGTACATTAATGGGAAAGAAACTATAGTAGTGGCGAAGATTGCCGAATACCAGGTCATGGTGATTTTTTCGCCCGTAAGAGAGAGCACAATGGCGCCAACCGGTCCTTTTGGTCCGATTGTTTTTAAGAGAAAAAAACCAATCACAGTTGGAGGAAGGACCATCGGCAAGGTCAAAATTACATCCATGATCCCTTTTATCAGTTTTGGTGCTTTCGCAACGTAATAAGCTGTAAAAATTCCCAGAAAAAAAGTGATTATTGTTGAAAAAAGGGCAATTCTCAGGGAATTAAACAGGGGAAACCAGTCCAAACCAACCTCTTTGAATCAAAAATCAGGCACTACGTAAAGGGTTGCGTAGTGCCTGTATCCGAATACAGAAAATTTATTTATTGGGAATGGTAAAACCAATTTCTTCGAAAACACTGGCTGCATCAGAGCTCTTAAGATAGTCAAGGAACGCCTTGGCAGCTTCCTGATTTTTGCTGGTTTTCAACATTGCCGCAGGATAGACAATTGCCTTGTGACTTTTCTCCGGTGCAGTCGCGACAACAGAAACGCCCTTGGCGGTAGCTGCATCAGTGCTATAGACTACACCGCAATCAACCGCTGCTGCTTCAACCTGAGAGAGAACTTCTTTTACGTTCGTCGCATAAGAAATTTTTCCGGATGCTTTCAGCTTATCCCAGATACCTAAAGAAGTGAAAATTTCTTCAGAATATTGTCCGACTGGAACATCCGAATTACCCAATGCCACCAGTTTTACCTTATCTGTCAATACGTCATCGAAACTGGTGATTTCCGCTTTTGAATCCTCTGGAACAATCAAGACGACGGTGTTGTTGACCAGATTGAATCTGCTTTCCTCGAGGACAAAATCGAGTTTATCCGTGTTTATTTTTGGATCTGCCTTGATATCCAGCTGATCCATTTGTTTTTGTCCGGCGGAGATGAAGATATCACAATCCGCACCTTCTTCGATCTGGGTTTTCAGTGTGCCACTGGAATCAAAGTTAAAAGTAATGGTAACATCCGGGGCGATTTTCTTATACATTTCTGCAATTTTATTCATCGATTCCGTCATAGATGCGGCTGCGAAAACAATAACCTCCGACTTCTCCCCCGAGGGTGCAGCGCTCTGGTCCTGAGCTGTTACAGCGGTCATGACGAAGAAAAGCAGACAAAGAGCGATAAAAACTGACAGTATTTTATTCATAATATTCTCCTCATAAAATTAAAAAATTTTGAAACTCCCGAACAGGAGGGTTACTTGCCGAAAGGACAAATCGGATAATGACAGGTAGGACATCCAAGACAAAGCCCCCCGTTCCCCATCTGTATAAAATCCTGTTTTTGCATCCGGATCCCGGCCGCAATTCTGGGCATCACCAAATCAAAAACAGTTGCTTTTTCATACATGACACAACCCGGTAAACCAAGTACAGGAGTACCATCTTCAAAGTACCCTGTCAGAAACATAGCTCCAGGTAAGACAGGTGTGCCATACGTAATGATTTCAGCACCACTGTCACGAATAGCTGCCGGTGTGTTATCGTCTGGGTCAACACTCATTCCGCCTGTGCAGAGAATCACATCTGCTCCGGATGTGCGCACTTCTCCGATCGCTGAAATGATATTTTCCTTCTGGTCATCTACCGTGAGATGTGAAATGATCTCGATTGAATATTCTTTTAACTTCTCGATTAATACCGGAGTAAAAGTATCCTGGATTATTCCCTGGGATACTTCGCTGCCGGTTGTGACAATACCGGCCTTTTTAAGAGTGAATGGGTGAACTTCCAAAATGGGAACGTTTTTGCCAATTTTTTCTGCCTGCAACAACTTTTGTTCCGAAACAACTAGCGGGATAACCCGCATTCCAGCCAGTTTATCGCCTGGGTGGACGACTGTATTGGAATGTCTGGTTGCAATCATGATTTCATCTATGGAATTGATCTGGTTCAGACTGTCGGTATCGACCTGAAATAATCCATCACAGGTAGCTTTCAGTTCAATTTTCCCTTCACGAACTTCAGAAGGGAGCATATTGGCGCTTTGACAGATTGCGAGCAGACGTTCTGCCGCATCATTTTCATGAACCATGCCTTCAATCATTTCCCAGACATAAACGGTTCTTTTTCCCATTGACAAAAGCATGGGAATGTCGGATTCCTGGATAACATGACCTTTACGAAATTGCGGACCTTTCATCTTGCCATTGACGATACGCGTCAAATCATGGCACAACACCTGCCCTATAGCCTCTTCAACTGGAATTTGTCTCATTCAATCCTCTTAATCGATACTCAAAAAGATAATATCATCAAAATAAGTATTTTGAATGAGAAATGTTCAGCAAAACAAAATAATTGTTCTGCAATACTGAATATTTATGTTATTATGTTCGTCATCGATGGATCTAACTACTTATACAAAAGGAAATATTCTATGGAAATTAAGGGCTCGAAGGTAAAATCCGTTGCCAAAGCTTTCCATCTACTGGATGTACTTGCCAAGCAGAAACATGCTGTAACGTTGATCGAAATAGCCCGATTGACAGGATGGCCAAAAAGTACTATTCATGCTTTGCTTTCGACGATGCTCGATTATTCTGTTGTTGCACAGGATCCCCAGAATGGTAAATATCGACTGGGAATGCGTCTATTTGAATTGGGTTGCGAAATCAGCAGCAATTGGAATATCCTGGAAGTGGCGCTTCCTTATATGCAGAAAATCATGCTTGAAACGGGAGAATCAGTTAATCTGGGAACACTCGATAAAGGAGATCTGCTGTTACTGGAACGGGTGGATTCGGGGAATCCGCTGAGAGTAATGATGGATCGCGGGATGCGTTTACCACTGCACAGTACAGCCATGGGAAAAGCGATTGTTGCTTTTCTCAGTTCCACTCAACTAAAACGGATGCTACAGGAAGATCAGCTGCAGGTATATACTCCCCATACTATAACGCAACCTGGGGAACTTGAAAAAGAACTGGAACAGGTACGTCTTAATGGGTTTGCATTGGAGAACGGTGAAATGCGAGTGGGGATGCGCGGCATCGCAGCACCAATTTTTGATTATCAGGGAAATGTCTCTTATGCTCTGGGGATAACAGGGATGTTTCGACGAATCAGTGAAGACAGTTTTCTCTTTGCCCGTGACCTTGTAGTCGAGTCCTGCCAACAGATTTCCAGGGAACTTGGATTTCCCGGGTAATGTATGTTGCAAATTCCAGGAAAACCAAAGAAAAAAGCTGCTCCTTTGGAAGCAGCTTTTTCTCTATTACGATCAATGATTGAATTTTAGTACTCGGGCATCGGTGCCGGAGCTGGTTTCTCTGGTTCCGGGATGTCGGTGACCAATGCTTCGGTGGTCAGAATCATGGCTGCGATTGATGCAGCGTTATCCAGGGCGCCGCGGGTAACCTTTGCGGGGTCAATCACGCCATCATCGATCATGTCGATGTAGACATCTTTCAGGACGTCATAACCGATATGCTTCGATTTCTTGGCCTTCTGCTGTGCCTTGGTATTGGCAACAACGACAGCGCCATCTTTCCCAGCATTTTCAACGATTCGACGCATTGGTTTATCCAGCGCATTGCGAACGATGTTGATACCGGTCTGAACATCTTCGTTGTTGTCTTTGAGAGCGTCAACTTTGGAAATGGCATTGATCAATGCAACACCACCGCCAGGGACGATCCCTTCTTCTACTGCTGCACGTGTCGCTGACAGAGCGTCTTCAACACGATGCTTCTTTTCCTTCAGCTCTACTTCAGTCGCTGCGCCAACACGGATGATTGCCACACCACCGGAGAGTTTCGCCAAACGTTCCTGGAGTTTCTCGCGGTCATAGTCGCTGGTGGTCTTGTCGATCTCAACACGGATCTGATCGATGCGTGCTTTGATTGCACTGGAGTCACCCTTGCCGCTGATGATGGTTGTATTGTCCTTATCGGAAACAACCTTTTCGCAGCGTCCGAGGTCAGATAACTGAGCGGTATCCAGCTTGCGACCGGTTTCTTCTGAAATCACGGAGGCACCGGTGATGGTTGCGATATCCTGCAGCATAGCCTTGCGGCGATCGCCAAAGCCCGGGGCTTTGATTGCCACTACATTCAACATGCCGCGCAGTTTGTTCAGCACCAATGTTGCCAGCGCTTCGCCATCAACGTCTTCTGCAATGATGACCAGGTCACGTTTGCCGGTCTGAACCAGTTTTTCGAGCAGCGGAACCATATCCTGGGCAGCGGAGATTTTCTTGTCGTAGACCAAAATGTACGGATCGTTGATCACTGCTTCCAACTTTTCGTTGTCAGTCATGAAGTAGCTGCTTATGTAACCACGATCGAATTTCATACCTTCAACGTACTCGGTCTCAAATTCCAGGCCTTTGGATTCTTCAACGGTGATAACGCCGTCTTTTCCGACTTTGTCCATAACGTCTGCGATCAGCGAACCAATGACTTCATCCTGAGCGGAAATGGTCGCAACCGAGGCGATGTCATTCTTTGTAGAAATACTGATTGATTGAGCTTTGATTTCTTCAGAAACCACTTTTGATGCGGTTTCGATACCACGTTTGAGCAGCATTGGGTTGGCACCTGCGGCCAGGACCTTCAGCCCTTCTGAAACGATCGCATGTGCAAGTACAGTTGAAGTTGTGGTTCCATCACCAGCGATGTCGTTGGTTTTGGCGGCCGCTTCTTTTAACAACTGAGCACCCATGTTCTCAAACGGATCGGGAAGTTCAATTTCTTTCGCAACGGTAACGCCGTCGTGAGTAATCGTGGGAGAACCATATTTTCGGTCAATCGCGACGTTTCTGCCTTTTGGCCCAAGAGTCGTCGCTACCGCGTTCGCAACCACGTCAATTCCTGTTTTTAATTTTTTTCTTGCTTCCTCACCAAAAACTAATTGTTTTGCCATAATGTTATTTCTCCTTTGAAGATGGGTCTATCTTGTTTAGTCTAAGATTGCCAATACGTCGGATTCGCGCATGATGAGCAGTTTTTTTCCGTCCATCTTGATCTCAGTACCAGCATATTTTGCATAAAGAACGGTATCGCCTTTTTTAACATCCATGGCAATCCGGTCGCCTTTATCATTGCGGTCACCAGGACCTGCGGACAGCACTTTGCCTTTTTGGGGCTTCTCTTTGGCTGTTTCCGGAAGCATGATACCACCAGCGGTGATCTCTTCCTCTTCGATGGGTTCTACAACTAAACGATTTCCTAACGGTTTCAAATTCATTTTTCTCCTCCATATATGGATGTAAAATCAGGTTTTCCCTTCAAATTAGCACTTAAACGTGATGAGTGCTAAAGCCTTTTGAATAATAATACCCAGACAGATGATTGTCAAGATCGTATACCGATTTCTTACAAATCTCTAATGAAAATCGAGCGGAATCATTGAGCATGTTATGGCAATTATTAACATCCCGAATATTATTGACTGCCAAATTATTAAATGAGCCGATCAGTTTACAAAACACCCTTTCCCACGTACAATCCTGATCATGCGATTCGATGTTTTCACCTTACTCCCTGATGTTTTCGACGCCTATCTCAATGCAAGTATTCTGCAGCGGGCGAGCGAGAATCAACTGATTGAGACTCATGTCCACAATATCCGCGACTGGGCGGCGGGAAAACATCATGTTACCGATGAACCTCCCTATGGTGGCGGTGGGGGAATGGTAATGAAGGTAGAACCGGTGATTTTGGCGTTGGAGTCGGTGTTTGCGGATGATCCGGGCTGCCCGATTATCATGCTGACCCCGCAGGGGAGACAGTTTGATCAGCAGATTGCGCAATCCTATGCTGCTTACCCAAGAATTGGTCTGGTGTGTGGGCGCTATGAAGGCTTTGACGAACGCATTCGCGAACATGCGATCACTGATGAAATTTCGATTGGCGATTATGTGTTGACTGGTGGAGAGCTGCCTGCGCTGATTCTGATTGATGCGATCAGCCGCAACCTCAGCGGGGTGTTGGGAGATCCAACCGGTGCGCTGGACGATTCACATGCCAATGGGCTGCTTGAATATCCACATTACACCCGTCCGGCTGTATTTCGCGGTTGGAGCGTGCCGGAAGTGCTGCTCAGCGGACATCATGCCGAGATTGAGAAGTGGCGTCGCCGTCAATCGCTCCAGCGCACTTTGGAGAAACGCCCTGATTTGCTGCAAAACGCCCAACTCAGTGAGACTGACAGAGATTATTTGCGCTCGCTCGGCTGGACCGGGCAGACGTGATCAGTTTCTATATAAAAAAGACAGAAAAACGGCAGTAAATCAGCGGGTTTTATAGTTTGCCAGGAAGCTGGCTGCATAACTTGAGAAGCGTCCTTCCAGAATTGCAGCCCGAGATTGCCTTGCTATCTCCTCCAATGTGTATATATTGTGGATGGAGAGCAGCGTTCCGCCCAGCATCTCTTTGGCCATCATCAAATGACGAATGTAAGCCCTTGAGAAGTTTTGGCAGGTGTAGCATCCGCAGTTTTCCGAAATTGGTTTCGGATCACGAGCGTGGATCTTGTTAAGGATGTTAATTTGTCCTTCAAAAGTCAAAGCTGCGCTGTGACGCGCAAGCCGTGTCGGCAGTACGCAGTCAAAAATATCAACGCCGCGCAAGATCCCATTGATCAGGTCTTCTGGAGCACCTACCCCCATCAGATAACGCGGTTTGTCTTTTGGGAGGATTGGATGCAGCACATCAAGAATCTGATACATTTCTTCTTTGGTTTCGCCGACCGATAATCCTCCAATCGCCACGCCCGGTAAGTCCATGTTGGAGACAAATTCGGCTGACTGCGCTCTCAAGATTGGATCAATACCCCCCTGAACAATACCGAACAACGCCTGTTCCGACCGCTTTTTAGCAGCGATGCAGCGTTCCAACCAACGGTGTGTCCGTTCCATTGCTGCGATAATATATTCACGGTTGTTGGGGTCGGCGCACTCGTCGAAAGCCATGATGATGTCGGCGCCGAGGTTTTCCTGAATAGCGATAGACTTTTCCGGAGTAAACCGGTGCATTGATCCATCAATATGGCTTTTGAAGGTTACACCCTCTTCATCAACTTTCCGCATTTCGTTCAGCGAAAAAACCTGAAAGCCGCCTGAATCGGTCAAAATCGGATGAGGCCAGTTCATGAAACGGTGCAATCCACCCATCTCTGCCACCAGCTCATCACCAGGCCGCAGGTAGAGATGATAGGTATTTGAGAGAACCAAGCTGGCTCCGATTTCCTCCAGCTGGGCAGGGGTTATTGATTTTACCGTTGCCTGGGTGCCGACCGGTGCAAAAACCGGTGTTGGGATTGGCCCATGAGGGGTGTGAAATATACCGGCGCGACTGTTTCCGTCCGTTGCCAGCAATTCAAAATGAAAAGGTGTCGCTGTCATAATCACCCTATTTTACCCATAACCCGGGAAAAAGGAAAAAATTTAGAGAGGGGAGCTTCAAGATTGTTGTTTAAGCGTATTACGGAGGTAAAAAGCGGCAATCACGAGCACAATCAGGGTCATGATGATCGCTCCGGCGGAACTATAGCCGATGCGGAAATTATTGACACCGAAATTGTATATGTATTGTGTGATGGTCGCTGTCGAATTTGCCGGGCCGCCGCGTGTGAGGATATTTACTTTGTCGAATAAACGGAAACTGTCAATCGCTCTTAATAAGATTACCAACAAGATCCCGCCCGAAATATTCGGGATCGTAATGTACAGGAATTGTTGGAACCCGTTTGCACCATCTTGAGGCTTTTAACATTGAAGTGCCTTTTTAATGGCACTCTTATTTTATCAAAAGATAAAACAAATATTTATTGTAATCGGTAAAGAATCCGTAAGAGCTGGTGAAAATAAGTGGGTCAGGAGAGTCCCATGGATTTCTTTTTTTCATCCGCTTTCGCCTGAAAGCGTACAAAATCTACCCGGGCGCGTGTATGCGTTCCATCCCCTATCAGCTCATCACCCATTGACACTTTCACGGTGAAGGTAAGGATTTTTCGTTCCACCTCAATCAGCTCACATTCACATTTTACAGTTGCACCAATTGGAGCGGCAGCCAGATGACGGATATTGAGCGCGATCCCAACGGTTCCTTCCCCTTCAACGAGATATGGTTGTACGCAGTTTTTACAGGTGTTCTCCATAAAAGCAACCATGGACGGCGTCCCGAAGACATCAACCGTTCCGCTGCCAAAAGCGATCGCGCTGTCAGATGCCATAACGGTCTTTGTTTGCGTGTGTTTTATCCCAGGTTTCAGGGTCATGTGTTCGTGTGAGTTATCCATATTCTTCCCTTACTGTTTTACAGGGTAAATCCTGAATTAAATCCAATAATACCTTCCCTTTGGTATATAATCAAACCGAAACGAAACTATTCCAAACTTTTGCGGGAGATCCAAATAATGTCGAAATTCGTATTCGTTACTGGCGGTGTTGTTTCAGGTTTGGGCAAAGGGATCACAGCTGCTTCTCTGGGAAGGCTTCTAAAAGCACGTGGATTGAAAGTTGCTGCACAGAAACTGGATCCATATATCAATGTGGATCCCGGCACAATGAGTCCGTATCAACATGGTGAAGTATTTGTTACTGAAGACGGCGCGGAAACGGATTTGGATCTTGGGCATTATGAACGATTTATTGACGAGGACTTAAACAAGCTCTCCAATTTGACGACAGGGAAAGTATATTGGAATGTACTTAACAAGGAACGCAGAGGTGAATATCTGGGCCAAACGGTCCAGGTAATCCCGCACATCACCAATGAAATCAAATCATTCGTGTATGACCTGGCCAAAAAGACCGATGCTGATGTCGTGATTACTGAGATCGGTGGAACTGCTGGTGACATTGAAAGCCAGCCTTTTTTAGAGGCAATTCGACAAATTGCGCTGGAAGTTGGGCAGGAAAACTGTCTGTTTATTCACGTGACGCTGGTCCCATTCCTGAAAGGGTCTGGTGAGCAGAAATCCAAGCCAACGCAGCACTCGGTCAAAGAACTCCAGTCAATGGGGATTTCACCGAAAATTATTGTCTTACGCTGCGATGCGCCAATTGATCCGGATATATTTCAAAAAATCTCCCTGTTCTGTAATGTCCGTCAGGATTGCGTCTTTGAGAACAAAACACTTTCGGTGCTTTATGAAGCGCCGGTAATGCTTGAAAAGAATAATTTTTCTGCAATCGTTTGTCGCGAATTGAACATTGTTGCGCCACAAATCGATCTGACAGATTGGATGATGATGTTGAAACGAATCGAAGAATGTGATTTTGAGGTAAAAATTGCATTAGTCGGGAAATATGTCAAACTGCGAGACGCTTATCTGTCAGTGAGCGAGGCACTTCAGCACGGCGGTTTTGAAAGTGGTGCAAAGGTAAAAATCAAATGGATTGACTCAGAATCAGTCAAGCCGAACACTGTTGCCAAGCTGCTCTCCGATTGTACAGGAATCCTGATCCCGGGCGGATTTGGAGCGCGGGGAATTGAAGGGAAAATTCTTGCAGCGCAATATGCTCGTGAAAACAACGTACCTTACCTTGGGATTTGTCTCGGCATGCAAATCGCAGTGATTGAATATGCTCGAAATGTCTGTGGATTGGTTGACGCGAATTCATATGAATTCAATGAATACTCAAAATACAAGGTGATTGATCTTATGGCGGACCAGGGTGATGGGATTAATAAGGGTGGCACGATGCGCCTGGGTAGCTATCCCTGCAAGGTGATCCACGATACACAGATGTGGGAATGCTACCAGCAGGATCTGATCCATGAACGTCATCGTCATCGTTATGAATTCAATAATGACTATCGCGAAATTTTGACAGAAAGCGGTCTACGGATCAGCGGATTATCCCCAGATGGTCGCATCGTAGAGACAATTGAGATTCCAGAGAACGACTTCTTTATAGGCGTGCAATTCCATCCGGAATTTAAGAGCCGTCCGAACCGTGCCCATCCTCTCTTCAAGGGTTTTGTAAGCGCAGCGCTGGCGAAGCAGAAAAAGACCCAAACCCCCATCAGCTGAAATTTATTAAAGAAGTATTTACAGCCCCTGATTATGTTGGAAACCCAACGTAATCAGGGGCTGCCTCTTGTAAAACTAAACCAAACGGAAAGAGTCATAGTGATCTACAGGAGAAAGAGAAGTTGGATAAGGTAACAAAAGTTTCGCACATTTAGAAAAATGGACATGGTTCAGACTCACTTGGTAATAAGATTTTGCCTGAATTGAAATTTCTTTTCTTCTTTATCTTGATTGAAAATTCCTATTGACAAAACGGATAATAATGTTTTATTATTAGAAAAATAATTTATCATTTTCGTTATGATAGGAAAAGGGTTTTAGGAATGAATGAAATCTTGAAAAACTTCATTCCGCTGGTGGACTTTATCGCAGCAATTGGCGGAAAGAATTGCGAAGTCGTTTTGCATGATTTAAGCGATATCGATAACTCAATCATTGCTATTGCCAATAAACATGTGACCAATCGGGAAGTGGGAGATTCCATTACAGAATTTGCACTGAAAAAGGTACTGGATCCCGACCATCAGAACGAACCTTATATTGTGAACTATAAAGGTCAAAAGAGCGATGGCAGCAAAACCTACCGTTCATCGACTTTTTACATTCGTGATTCAAATAGCCGCATTATCGGGTTGCTATGCCTGAATATTGTTGTGGACGAATACCTCCGATTTAAAGAGATTGTGGATGAATTCGTGCAATTTGAAAGTGATACCAAACAGAAAACAGCAAAGGTTGAGCAGGCTTCTCCATCTATTAATGGCAAAATTTCGGTTGATGGAAAAGAAGTGTTCTTCAGTTCCAAAGATGAGATGATTATCGAAATAATAGAATCTGTCTTGAAGCCGGTCGCGATCATGCCTCATCGTATGACTATCACTGAGAAAAAACAAATCGTAGAAAAGTTAAAGAATGCCGGCGTTTTCCAATTCAAGCATGCAGTTTCGCTGGTCGCCAAACGCCTGAGCGTCTCCGACCAAACCATCTACCGTTATTTACGCGAGATCAGTCTTGAATCAGAAATGATTGCCTAAAAGGATACGGATGAAAATTTTTATCAGCGCTGATATGGAAGGTGTCACAGGTATCTCTCGTTGGGAGGATGTCCGAGTGGGATCAGATACCTACCAACGATCCGCAGAGCGAATGTCGCAGGAACTGTTGGCAGCCTGTGAGGGTGCCAGCGAGGCGGGTGCAGAGGAAATTCTGATTCGAGATGGGCATGGAAGCGCACGGAATATTAATCCGATGATCTTCCCCGCTAATGTGACGATTTTCGAAGGCTGGGGTGGTCACCCGTACAGTATGCTGGAGGGAATCGACAATACTTTCAATGCGGTTTTCTACCTTGGTTATCACAGTCCGGCAGGAACTGACGCGAATCCGCTGGCGCATACTATCAGCAGCAAAAAAATTTGCCAAATCAAGGTCAATAATTTATTAGTCAGCGAATTCTATCTGAATCAGCTGATTGCGCTTAGTGAAGGCGTTCCTTCGGCATTTTTAAGCGGAGATCAGGGCATCTGCAATGAAGCCAGACGAATTTATCCTGAGATTGTTACTGTAGCAGCGATGGAGGGCTCAGGGTATGCGTCCCGTATTTTCAGCGCAGAAAAGACACTGGCTTCTATCCGAACAGGAGCCCAAAAAGCTGTGGAACAACTGACTCATATTCACTTGCCGGCTTTGCCTGATCGCTTTGAGGTAGATGTCGAGTATTTGTATCATTTTGATGCTTACAACGCTTCATTTTATCCGGGAGTACAAAAAGTCTCTGCAAAATCTGTCCATTTTGAATCTCAGACAGTTTTGGACTTGATGACAACGTTGAAATTCATTATTTAGAGCCACCAGAGGAATTATGGATCATCAGACATTGGAAATACATTCAATTTTAGAAAAATTTGCCCCTTTGAAGCTTGGTTTGAATCCCACGCCAATTCACCGACTTCAGCGTCTGGAAGAAGCATTGGGGCTTGAACAGGTATATATCAAACGCGATGATCTGAATGGTCTTGGCCCTGGTGGCAACAAAGTGCGCAATCTGGAATTCCTGCTGGCTGACGCGATTCGCTCAGGATGTGATCACATAATTGCTTCCGGCAAGTCACAATCCAATCTGTGCACGCTGGCGGCCGCCGCCTGTAACAAAGTCGATCTGAAATGCACACTGGTTCATAATGACCTTGAACCGGAACATAAGGTCGGCAACCAACTTTTGAACAAGCTTATGGGCGCAAATCAACGGTTTATAGGGGAAGTTTCGGTAGATGAACGCAACCACTTCGTAGATGAATTATTTAAAACACTCAAGCGAAATGGCGATCACCCCTACATTATTTTCAACGGTGGCACCTCTCCCATTGGTGCGTTAGGGTATGTTGCGGGTGTTTTGGAAATTGCTGCGCAAATTGAAAATCAGAATCTTCCTATTTCCGATATCTTCGTTCCGGGTGGAAATGGCGGATTGGCGACAGGGGTGGTATTTGGCGCGGCATGTATGGATACTCCGCTGAAAATTCAGGTTATTTCTGTGGAGAACTCAAAGTCTGAGTTGACCGGCATTATGGAATCATTGTTTGATGAATTAGTTGAACTGACAGAATATCAACCAAAGCATAAATTTGATGAAGTGTGCGAAATTTACGGAGAATTTCGTGGTGAAGGGTGGGGAATTCCGCTACGAGAAGCTGACGAGATGATCGAAACGTTGGCGCAACTGGAAGGGATTTTCCTTGAAAAGGTGTACACTGCCAAAGGATTTAATGG
Source organism: Chloroflexota bacterium (assembly GCA_012799995.1). Taxonomy (GTDB): domain Bacteria; phylum Chloroflexota; class Anaerolineae; order Anaerolineales; family Anaerolineaceae; genus Flexilinea. The sequence goes on from JAAZKE010000023.1 coordinate 28,187, forward strand.
CATGGTCGAGTTATTAAAAAGGAATCAGGGACTGGCACTGCGCGGTTCCTGTTATCTCCATTCAGGGGGCTTTTCTTCCCTGTTCAGTCAGTACCTGTGAAAGCGATTTAGGAACCTATGATTCGCTTTATTATCCGTCGTTTCTTCCAGATGATTTTAGTTCTGTTTATCGTGTCGCTAATGGTCTTTTTATTGAGCAGCTTCACTGGAGACCCGGTTTATATGCTGTTGCCACCAGATGCAACACTGGAAGAAATCGCTGACATGCGAATTCTGTTAGGTTTGGATAAACCACTTTATGTTCAATACGCTATCTTTTTGCAGAATATTCTTAAAGGGGATTTCGGCAATTCTTATGTGTATAACAAACCAGCCTTAGGGCTGATTCTTGAGCGCATGCCGGCAACCATGGAAGTTGTTGCTGTTTCTACAATAATCACCATCCTGATTGCGTTACCATTGGGCGTTTTCGCAGGCTCAAACCCAAAATCTACTGGAAGCAAATCCATTATGTTTGGCTCCCTGATTGGTATTTCGCTGCCTTCGTTTCTGGTTGGTATGTTGCTCATTTATCTATTTTCAGTGACGTTGGGATGGTTGCCTACCTCAGGAAGAAGTATCCCGGCGATAACCGCCAGTGGTAAGAAAACCTATTTCACGATTAACGAGCTGAGACACGTCTTGTTGCCGTCGATTACACTGGCTTTGGGACAGGTGGCGATGTTGATCCGGTTGCTGAAAGCGGGATTGCAGGAAACGATGCAAAAAGATTTTATCAAATTTGCAAAGTCAAAAGGAGTTTCACGACGCAATATTGTCTTTGGACATGCCTTGCGAAATGCATTGACATCGACGATCACGGTCTTTGGATTGAGCATTGGCGATTTGATTGCTTTTACAACAATCACCGAAACCATCTTCGCCTGGCCTGGAATGGGCAGATTGCTGTTGACCTCCATTAACGTGTCAGACCGTCCGGTGATTATTGTATATATCATGGTTGTTTCGGTCATTTTCGTAGTGATTAATTTCTTTGTGGATATTCTGTATACAGTGATTGATCCGCGAATCAAGTTGAATTAGCAGAATTGGGAAGCAGGAGAAGCGCGCAGTTATGAAAAGATTTTTTGAATCCGAATTCTTTTACAACTATCGGAAAAGTTTTTCCGCAGTTTTCGGTTCGGTCATCATCTTTCTGGCGCTGGTGATTGGATTGATCGGTCCTTTTGTTGTTCCGCAAAACCCTTATGATCAAAAACAGACCGATTTAAGCAATGCTTACCTGCCACCAATGTGGGAAGAAGAAGGGCGAGCAGAATTTCCGTTGGGAACCGATGGCCAGGGCAGGGATATGCTGAGCGTGATTGTGTATGGCAGCCGAATATCGCTGCTAATTGGTATTTCGGTCACGGTGATTTCGTGTGTAATTGGGACTTTCCTGGGCGTTTTCGCAGGCTATAAAGGGGGAAAGACAGACTCCTTTATCATGCGTGTTGCCGATATTCAACTTTCTTTCCCCTCGATGTTGATCGCGCTTTTCATCATGGCGATTTTTGGATCCGGCATCGAAAAATTGATTGTCACGCTTTCCTTTGTAGGTTGGGTGATGTTTGCAAGGACCATTCGAGGTGAAACGCTTTCGGTAAAAAATCAGGAATATATCCAGGCTGCTCATGTTTTGGGATATTCGGATTGGAGAATTCTGTTCAGACATGTGTTACCGAACGTAACCACCCCGTTGATTGTTTTGTTCACCAACAAGATTGGCAATGTGATTCTGACGGAAGCCTCCCTGAGCTTTTTGGGTGTTGGTGTTCCCGTCACGCAGCCTTCGCTTGGTTTGCTGGTAAAAAATGGATTTGATGTGCTCTTCAGTGGGCTGTGGTGGGTTTCACTGTTGCCTGGACTCTATATTATGTTGCTGGTCTTTGGGATCAACCTGTTGGGTGACTTCCTGAAAGATGAGCTGAATCCGCAGTTGAATTGAGTTTATGATGCAAAGACCGATTTTGGAAGTTAAAAATCTCAGCACCACCTTTCACACCTTCCGTGGCGTTATTCACGCTGTCTCAGGAGTGAGTTTCCATTTGAATGAAGGTGAAATATTGGGAATTGTGGGCGAGTCCGGTTCAGGCAAAACTGTTGCCAATCTTTCATTGCTGCACCTGGTTGAAGGGGGTGTTGTGCAGGCGGATGTAATGCGTTATCAGGATATTGACCTTTCTTCTCTCAAAGAAAAAGAGATGGAGAAGCTGCGCGGTGCTGAAATTTCGATGATCTTTCAGGATCCGATGTCCTCGCTCAATCCACTTTACACAATTGGTCATCAAATTGAGGAAAGTTTAAAGCTTCACACGAAGTTGAATCGAAAAGAACGTCGTGCCCGCATGATTGATCTGTTATCTAAAGTGGGGATCTCTGATCCTGAATCCCGCCTGAAATCGTACCCTTTCCAGTACAGTGGTGGAATGCGCCAACGGATCATCATTGCCATTGCCCTGGCTGTCAACCCGAAAATCATCATTGCTGATGAACCGACAACTGCCTTGGACGTTACAGTGCAGGCACAGGTGCTGCGATTGTTGACGGATTTGATTCACAACGAATCCAGATCGATGATTCTTATTACGCACGATTTGGGCGTGGTTTCCAAAACGACCGATCGCGTAGTAGTGATGTATGCCGGTAAAGCAATGGAAAGCGGTATTACCAAAGATGTGATTCACGAACCGATGCACCCGTATACCGATGGTTTGCTACGTTCAATTCCGCGGTTTCATGAGAATCAGGAACGCCTTTATCAAATTCCGGGGATGGTACCGCGCGCTTATGACCTGCCGAAAGGGTGCAGGTTTGAACCGCGCTGCCCGAAAGCTCAACCGATTTGCAAAAACGAAGAACCGCCGGTTCGAAAAATGAGCAATGGCAGAGAGATTGCGTGCTTTTTCCCAATCTCCAAAGGATAGGTATGGAAAAGATTTTGGAAGTGAAAAATCTGGTCGTTGAATACCCGCTCAAATCAGGAATTCTTGACTTTAAGGTTTCCAAAAGCGGGATTTCGAGGTTAAGACCAGTTGTGCATGCTGTCAATGACGTGTCTTTTTCTATCAAACAGGGAGAGGTTTTTGCGCTGGTCGGGGAAAGTGGTTGTGGAAAATCAACAGTAGCAAAGGCGATTGTCAAGTTAATCGACAAGAAAAGCGGGCAAATCCTTTTCAGAGGAGATGAAACTTCAGCTGAAAACCAGGATTCTCTCAATGAATTCCGCAGAAATATCCAGATGATTTTTCAGGACCCTTATTCTTCGCTCAACCCGCGTCAAAAAGTGAAAGACATCATCGGTGAACCGATTGCCTATCATCGGATCAGACCGAACAAGGCCTCGGTACTGCAACTGGTAAGCGAGTTGATGGAAAAAGTGGGCTTGTCCAACGAAATGATGGAACGCTATCCGCATCAGTTCAGTGGAGGGCAACGCCAGCGTATTGGAATTGCGCGGGCTTTGTCGATGAACCCCAGCCTGATTATTGCTGATGAGCCGGTTTCTGCATTGGATGTTTCAATCCAGGCGCAGATTCTGAATCTTCTGATGGATTTGAAAGATGAATTCAACTTATCCATTCTGATGATTGCGCATGATCTCTCGGTGGTGAAGCATATCAGTGATCGAATTGGCATTATGTATCTGGGAAAAATTGTCGAATCTGGGGAGAAGGATCAGATTTTTGCAGAACCAAAACATCCCTATACGCGGGCGTTGTTCTCTGCCATCCCGATCATTGAAGATACCAATCCTTATGATCCCATTGAAATAATTGGTGAAGTGCCCAGCGCCCGGATGTTGCCCAGCGGTTGTTTTTATCACACACGTTGTCCGCTTGCAGACGAAAAGTGCATAGCGATGCATCCGGAGCTGGTTGATATCGATGACGATCATTTTGTGAGTTGTTACCATTGGCAAAAGCAATTTTAATTTTTATAAAGGAGTACGTAATGAAAAAAAGTTTGTTGTTAATCCTCGCAGTTCTTATTTTGATCCCTCTGGGCGTCGTTTCAGCTCAAAATGGGGAAACCCTGGTTGTAGCGCTGGGGTCAGACAGCCTGACTTTTGACCCGCTTAACTATGACGAAGAAGTGACCAATGAAGTCAATTTGCATATTTTTGAAACGTTGGTTTTCAATGACACCGACCTGAATTCTGTACCTGCTTTGGCAGAATCATGGGAACAGATTGAAGATACCGTTTGGCGTTTTTATTTGCGACAGGGCGTCAAATTCAGCAATGGTAACGATTTCAACGCTGATGATGTGGTCTACACAATCACCCGAGCTAAAACCTGGGAACAATCACAGTATAAAGGTGATACCTCTGCCATCAAAGAAGCGGTTAAAGTTGACGATTATACCGTTGACCTGGTTACCAACTTTGCTTACTCAATTCTGCCCGCAAACCTGAAATCCCTGATGATGATGGACAAAGAATCATCCGAGAATGCTGACCCGAAAGACCTGGCAGAAAATCCGGTTGGAACAGGAAAATACATTTTGGTTGACTATGTTCGTGAAGACCATATTGATCTGGTAGCAAATCCCAATTACTGGGGGGAGAAACCTGAGATCCAGTCAGTTCGGTTCCGCCCGATCACAAATCCTGCCACACGAACAGCTGCTCTTTTGAGCGGTGAAGTAGACCTCGCAGTCGATATTTCGAGCCGCGATGTGGAAAAGGTCAACAGTAGTAACGTTGCGACCATCCTTCAGGCTCCCGCGCTACGCATCATCTACCTGAATATTGATGGTTGGTCAGATCAGAACAAGGGTGTTGAACCTCAGGACGCATTCAAAGATGTTCGTGTTCGCCAGGCGATCTATCACGCGATTGATGAAGAAACCATCATCAAAAATGTTATGAACGGAAATGCCTATATCGCAACTGGCCCAATCCCAACCGGTTACAATGGCTCCGCTTCGGGCGTGGAACGCTATCCTTATGATCCGGAAAAAGCAATGGCACTGTTGAAAGAAGCCGGGATGGAAAACAAAATCACGGTAACCCTCGATTCTCCGAACGACCGCTACGTCAACGATGGTCAAATCGCTGAAGCAGTTGCCGGTTACCTCGAAAAAGTTGGTATCACCGTCAACCTGAACCTGCAGCCAAAATCATTGTTCTTCGACTATGTTGCTGTTGACAAATACAATACCAGCTTAAGTCTGGGCGGTTGGTATGACGGCACCGGCGAAGGTGCAATCATTTTGAAGAGTATGTTCTACTCCTTTGGTAAGAAAGCTGGTTATGGAACTGGCAACCGCGGTCATTTCTCCAACGAAAAGTTTGACGAACTGATCGACGAAGCGCTGGTAACAGTTGACGCTGAAGCACGTGCAAAACTGGTTGAGGAAGCAGCTGTCATCCTGAATAATGAAGTAGGCTTCATTCCGCTTCATTACCAGCAGGATATCTATGGTGTCAATAACCGTGTAACCTTTGAACCAATGAGAAATAAACACATTTACGCTTGGAGGTTTTCCTTCAAGTAATCATACGTATAGGGGGCGGCCATTTATTGGCCGCCCCCTGGTCATTTAATTGAAATCTTGTTCTACAAAACGGTCAATCGCGGACTCGGTAAAATCACGTTGTTCGGGCAATATGATACAATTTTTTTGACATCTTATTTTCTGGCAACTGATCGTAAACAAACAACCTATTTGTACTTTTCAGGCACTACACTCGTTCTGGCGCTGACCTGAACGAGCAAAGAAAAAACAGGAGATAAAAATGAAAAAGTTCTTTTTAGTATTGACGGTTTTTGCGCTGCTTTTCGGTGTCGTCAGCACCTTTGCGCAAGATACCCAGTCAGTGGTCACCAGTGACACCCTCCAAGTTGTCCGTGATCGCGGTGTGTTGAAATGCAGCACCAGCTCGACGCTGCCCGGATTTGGATTTTTGAACGCTGATGGTTCTATCAGTGGTTTTGATGTCGAGTTATGCCAGGCTGTCGCTGCTGCCACACTCGGCGACAAGACCAAGTTCGAATTACGCCCAACGACAGGTGCGGATCGCTTCCCGGTTCTTCAGTCCGGCGAAATTGATCTTGGCTTCAACACCACCACCTTCACAATCAGCCGTGACACTTCCCTGGGTTTTAACTTTTCCCCGCCATATTTCTATGATGGCCAGGGCATTATGGTTCGTGTAGACAGCGGAATCGACTCGCTGGCTGATATGGACGGCAAATCAATCTGTGCACAGTCCGGTACTACCACTGAGAAAAACATTTCTGACGCTGCCCGCCGACATGGTATTGACCTGGAAGTGTTGGTTTACACGGAAATGAACCAGATCCGCGAAACCTACCTTGCTGGTCGCTGTGATGGCTATACCACTGACCAGTCGGAATTAATTGGCTACCATGCGATTATGGATAACCCCGATCAGCATAAGATTCTGCCTGATGTCGTCTCCAAAGAGCCGCTGGCAATATATGTCCGACATGGCGATGACAACTGGTTTGACATTATGAACTGGACCTTCTACTGCATGGTTGGCGCGGAAGAGCTCGAAGTAACCTCAGAAAACGTTGATGAAATGCTCACTTCTGAGAACCCGGTTGTTTTAGCGATGCTCGGCGTTGAAGGCGAACTCGGCAAACCGATGGGCTTGAACAATGACTGGTGCTACCAGGTAATCAAGCAGGTCGGGAACTATGGCGAAGTCTTCTCTCGCAACCTCGGTCCTGATTCCCCGCTGAAACTGGAACGCGGATTGAACGATCTCTGGAATCGCGGCGGACTGCTGTATGCTCCGCCAATGCGCTAAGTTTAGTTAAAAAACGGACCAGTTATAGAAGAGTCTGTAACTGGTCCGGAAATGGATAAAAATACAACAATGGCTGAGTTCCTCCCAACCTGGGTTGAAGTAGATCTGGCTGCAGTCGCCGATAACTTACGCGCGGTTAAAGAGATGTGCGGAACCGCGCTGATGGCTGTTGTCAAGGCGAATGCTTATGGTCATGGGACGTTGCCAATCGCTCAGACAGTTGAAAAAGCCGGGGCGGATGCCATTGGAATTACACATCTGGATGATGGCATTGCGATGCGTGATGCGGGCATTAAAATACCGATCTTATTAGTAGGAGGGGTTTTTAAGGAAGAAATAAAACCTGCCCTGACACATCAGATCACGCTGCCATTGGTCGATCGAACGATTCTGCCTGCTATCTCCGCAGCTGCCAAAGCTTTGGGTCAAACGCTCCAGGTGCATTTGAAAATTGATACCGGTCTGGGTCGATTTGGTATCTTTCCGGAAGAAATTCCAGCTCTGATGGCGGAAATCCGGGAGCACCAAAACATTGAGATTGAAGGGGTTTGTACCCATTTTGCGATGTCAGATGTCAAGGATGATCCACTGAATGAACTGCAGATGGAGCGATTTGAGCAGGCGCTTGAATCTCTGAAAATCCTTGGTGTACAACCTAAGTGGATCCACGCGGCAAGTTCCGCGACTGCTTATTATTATCCACAAATGCGCTACAATATGGTGCGCATCAGTGAGTCGCTATTAGGGATGGGAACCGGTAGTGAAGACTACCCATTTCCAGAAAATCTTAAACGTACCATTACCTGGAAATCACGTCTGATTTCGGTGAAACGATATCCAGCAGGATGGGGAATCAGTTACGGACAAAAGTACCACACTGCTGAAGATGAGTGGATCGGGATCGTTCCGGTTGGTCATGGACAGGGTTATCATCGGGCTGATTGCAACAAAGTCCTGATTGATGGAAAAAGAATGAAGGCAGTTGGAAATGTTTGTATCGACCAGTTTATGGTCTCGCTGCCAAAGTATTATGAACCCGGCACAGAAGTGGTTTTACTCGGAAAACAGGGAACGGAAGAGATTCTGCCTGAAGATTTACGAGCCTGTTGGAAAGTTCCGCTTTCTAATGCGCATATGATTGATCGGACAATTCCACGGGTATATCGAGAATGAGAAGGTGGTATCGATGATATTTCGCAGAAAAAAAGAAGCTTCAAATCAGATTCCTTTTTGGCGCGATATTCGGGTCTTTGGGATTATCGGACAGATTCTGTTTATCCTGCTGATCTTTCTTTTCTTCCGTACCATCGGTTCCAATTTTATTACTAATATCGGGAAACTGGGGCGTGCCCAATTCATTTGTCAGGATGGCTCCTATAACCTGAAGTGTGCGTTTGATTTCATGCGCACACCAGCCGGGTTTGGGATTGCTGAATCTGTGATTCCTTATGAAGTTACCGATTCATACTGGCAGGCTTTGAAGGTTGGCTTATTTAATACGCTCAAAGTTTCGCTCCTTGCGATTCTGTTCTCAACCATCATAGGTGTGGTTGTAGGTATCGCACGGTTGTCGAATAACTGGCTCATTAAGAACGTTGCCCGTTGGTACGTGGAAATCATTCGAAATACGCCATTATTGGTCCAGATTGTGTTCATCTATTTTGTCGTCTTTTTGACCATGCCTTCGGTAAACGAATCCTTGCAACCGCTAGGACTTCCCATATTCCTTTCGCGCAGAGCCATGGTTTTTCCCGCTGTTCGATTGATGCCTTCTTCCGCATGGATTATTGCCTTTATCGTTTTGGGATTAATTCAATTTCAGATCTCCTATCGGAAATTCAGCGAATCAAGCGCGCGCAAGCATAAGCAATCGCACGCTTTTCGAAATGCCGGATTGATATTTCTGTTAATTGTCGGAATTGGCATCCTGATCGCAAATTCGCGAACCAGTTCTCAGTCAATTCTGGTCGCTGATTCTACCAGGATTAATTCCTGTCAGGATATTGAAGCCTATGCGCTGCGCAAAGCAGGAGTTGCCAATATCGCTGATCTGCAAAAGCTGGAGGCTGAAAAGCTGACTGAAGTATCGATCAAGATTTGTACAGTCAACGGCACCAGTTCCGAATCCAATTTAGTCAGCTGGCTCCAGAAAAAGAAAATTCCTTTTTCTGTGGTGAAGCGTTCTTCCACGGTGACGCAAGCCCTGAACAGTTATGAAAAAGGTGATTGTGACATGTTGGCAGCCCCAATAAATCTGATCGCTGGTGAAAAGGCGTCCCTGACGGATCATCAGAAGCACTTGCTGCTGCCTTTCCCGGAATCGCCGGTTTTGTTGGATCGCCCCCGCATTGAAAATGCACGGGTGGTTGGCGGGATGTCGTTCTCACCGGAATTTGCCGGATTGCTGCTGGGTCTTTCCTTTTACGCTGGGGCGTTTATTGCTGAAATTGTACGCGCCGGAATTCAGGCAATTCCCAAAGGTCAATTTGAGGCAGCGACTGCACTTGGTCTTACCGAATGGCAGAAACTGCGTCTGGTGATCTTACCTCAATCATTGCGTGTGATCATTCCGCCCTTGATTTCGGAATACCTGGGGACGATAAAAGATTCGAGTCTTGGGATTGCGATTGGATATCCGGATTTGTATAATGTCGCCTCAACAACGCTCAATCAGAGCGGCAGGTCACTTCAGGTTATCCTGATCATTATGGTTGTCTATCTGACCTTGAGCCTGATTACTTCGGCGATCCTCAACTGGTACAACAATAAAATTCGCTTTGTGGAGAAATAAGATGGAGAAACCTGCAATGCAAACTAAAAGATTGTTGTATAAATTGTTGGAGACTGTCAGAGACTTTTTCAAAAAACCGCTGCTAACGATCATAATCCAACTTGCGATCATTGCCTTCATAATCTGGTATACCGTTCGCCAGATAGCTGCTTTCCCTCTCAGTATTTTGATTTTGCTGCTATGGATTGTTACGGTTCTTTACAGCCTGATAGCTGAATTCAGACATTCGCATACCAAAATGTCGTTATGGCTGAAGAAGAATCTCTATTCTTCATTGTTTAACAGTTGTCTGACACTGGTTATTTTCATCAGTCTGCCATCGATTCTCTATAGCATTATTGACTACGCCATTCTGCGCGCGACCTTCAGCCCCAGTCTGACGGCGCCTGGGGTTCGTCCGCCTAATGTGAGCGCTTCCTGGGGAGTAATTCCCGGAGCCTGGAAATTACTGGCGACCGGGACGTTGGAGCCGGTTCACCTTCCCCGTGTCTGGATAGCCTTCTTTTGGATGATGATTCTCGCGATTTTGACATATATCACCCTGCGGATTGTCCAGAAGAAGAAAAACCCAACCCTGCGAAAAACTATCACCAGCTTGTGGCTGATAACACCACTGGTGTTGTTTGTGCTGTTGGTAGGAATTGCGAAACCTGCCCAGCTGGTTGACATCGCCAGCTTAATCAAAGGGACGATGGTTGTGGTTGGCTTGGCATTAATAATGATGTGGCAAAAAGTCATTCCACTATCAATAAAAAATATCATAATTGCCATTTTGATCTGGCCTGTATTTAGTGTGTTGTGGGGTTTCCTTGGTCAAAGTGGCTTATTCCCACCAATTAACCCTGAAAAATGGGGTGGGTTGCTCTTGACGACCATCATTACCATCTTTGCCAGCGTGATTTCATTCCCGATTGGCGTGGCACTGGCATTTGGGCGGAAAAGCCAGTTGCGCGGAATCCCTGACTGGTTCCTGTGGATTCTAACGGTAGTGATTGTGATTTGGGGCCTGGCGACCAGTACACCTGCGATGTTAAGTTCAGCTCGCAATACCTTGGAAAAACTGATGGCATTCTGGCCTTTGTTAATCATTCTTATCACTTATCTGTTTATTAAAATCTTCAAAGGGAATGTGATCGCAGCCTCCAGCACTGTTTTTATTGAAGTGATTAGAGGGGTGCCGCTGATTACGATCCTGTTTCTTGCAATTGTGATGGCGCCGCTTTTTGTTCCGGAAGGCGTTCAGCTCAAAAACACCTGGTCAGTGTTAATCGGGTACACGTTGTTTAACTCGGTGTATCTGGCAGAAGTGCTGCGGGGTGGGCTAAATGCGATCCCACAGGGGCAATATGAGGCTGCGGACGCAATTGGATTGAACACAATTCAAAAGATATGGTTTGTGATTTTACCGCAGGCAGTTCAGATGGTAATTCCAGCTTTGGTGAATTTGTTTGTGGGACTGTTCAAATCGACTTCGATTGTCGGTATTGTGGGGCTGTTTGACCTGATGGGAATTGTTTCGAGTGTTACTGGCAACCCTGCCTGGCAGGGATTAAGAACAGAATTGTACATTTTCGCAGCTCTGATTTACTTTTTGGGCAGTTATGTGCTTTCTTCGTACAGTCAACGGATTGAGCGGAAAAATCTGATTAAGAAACGCTGATTGGAGTAGTATGAATATGGAAGAAAAACAAGAAAACAACTTTATCGTCTCCTGTCGAAACGTCCACAAGTGGTATGGAAATTTTGAAGCACTCAAAGGCGTGGACTTGGATGTTAAAGCCGGCGAAGTGATCGTGATTATCGGACCATCCGGCTCAGGAAAATCGACATTGATTCGCTGTCTGAACCACCTGGAACAGCATGAAGAAGGGACGATCATCATTGACGGAATCGAACTGACCCACGATATTCGAAATATTCAGGAAATCCGCAGCGAAATCGGAATTGTATTCCAGTCTTTCAATCTTTTTCCGCATATGACTGTGATGGATAATTTGACGTTGGCACCAATCAATGTGCGTCGATGGACACGAGAAGAATCGGAGCGGATTGCGGAGAGTTGGTTGCGCCGGGTTGGAATTTACGATCAGGCTGCCAAATATCCCGGGCAACTTTCCGGTGGACAACAACAGCGGGTCGCGATTGCAAGGGCTCTCACAATGCAGCCGAAAATTTTGTTGTTCGATGAACCGACTTCCGCGCTTGATCCGGAGATGATCAAAGAGGTTCTGGATGTGATGAAAGACCTGGCGACAGCAGGCTACACGATCCTGGCTGTAACTCATGAGATGAGTTTCGCACGTGAGGTGGCGGATCGGATTATTTTTATTGAAGCAGGCAAAATCGTAGAACAGAACTCACCTGCTCAGTTCTTCAACAATCCACAACACGAACGGACTCGTCACTTTCTTTCGCAGATCTTGTGATTTTCTGAAAAAATTAAGCGGATATTGGGGAACCTGGAAGTATTATTGGTTGGCTGAAAAGTATCCATCTTCATGTTCATATCAGTATCGTCTGCGATAATATGAATTTGGGCTTGATCGGGGATCGCTCTTCAGTTGATATCGATTTGATTCATGCGCTTGATATCGTTGCGGATGTTAAGCGGACGCAGGAGTCTTATAAAAATACCGATCGGAAATTTCATCCCGACGATACGGTCATTGTGTTGAATGGTGGAATCAAGATTGGCGCCAAGCTGGAAAGCCGTCCGATCCCCGGGGAAGATTTCCGGTTCAGTTTTTATTTTGACTTTGATGCTTCGGTTTACTCACCAGATGTAATCTCGCTGCTAAGCGACTTGGAGGTGGGTACTGAAAACTTTACCTTCTTGGGTGCATATCGCGAGGTGTAGAATGGGATATGGTTTAATAGGCGAATATCTTTCGCATAGTTTTTCTCCTGAGATTCACCGGGAATTAACTGACGGTGCTTATAACTATCATCTGATTGAATTGACTCCTTCGCAACTGGAACCGTTTCTGGCAGAGAAATCATTTGATGGGATCAATGTTACTAACCCGTATAAGCAGAAGGTCATTCCATACCTGGATGAAATTACCCCGGAGGCCATTAAAATCGGGGCAGTCAACACAATCGTTCGGAGAGGGGACAGGCTGATTGGCTACAACACCGACTACTTTGGTTTTCGATACTTACTGAATCGACTTGATGAACCAATCCGGGGAGCAAGGATACAGATCCTTGGCAACGGTGCCACCAGTAAAACCGTAGCCGCGGTTTGCAGTGATCTTGGAGCCAGTTCAATTGTCAAGGTTTCGCGCAGGGAATCGCCGACTTTTGATGAACTCGAGCAGGTCAAAGATGCGCAAGTAATCATCAATGCTACACCGGTGGGAATGTATCCGAAGCTGGATCAAACGCTGATCCAGCCAGGCGCTTTCTCAGACTGTCGGATCGTGGTGGATGTGATTTATAACCCGCTGGCAACACAGCTCATACAGAATGCCAAAGCCGCTGGGATACGAGCCAGTAACGGGCTACCGATGTTGGTAGCTCAGGCGAAAGTTGCAGCGGAAATCTTTTTAGGACAGGACATTCCGCAACAGGCGCTGGAAAAAACGCTTCAAACCATTGACTCAAGATTTCGCAATGTGGTGCTGATTGGGATGCCTGGTAGCGGGAAATCTACCGTCGGCAAATTGGTTGCCGAACGGTTGAAGAAGCCATTTGTGGATATTGATGAAGAGATTTGTCAGACAGTAGGAATGAGTATCCCTGAGTATTTCGAAAAAAAGGGTGAACCGGCCTTCCGGTCAATTGAGCGCGAGCTTACGGCGAAGTTTGGAGGGATGAATGGGCAGGTGATCTCAAGCGGAGGCGGCAGTGTGATGGATGAAGTCAATCGGCGATCCTTCCGTTACAATGGAATCATCGTCTATCTGGAACGTGATTTGGGCAGCTTGCCGCATCATGGGCGTCCTGTGTCACAGAGAGCAGGTTCGCTTGAGCAATTATTCGGGGAGCGGCATCCTGTCTATCAGGCGCTGGCAGATCTGGTTATTGATAACAACGGTCCGCTGACACAGACAGTTGACAGGATAGTAGACAGTCTTGGAGGAAGAAACATATGAAAATACTGGTAATTAATGGACCGAACATCAATATGCTGGGGATTCGTGAGCCCGAAGTGTATGGCAAAACGACTTATCAGGAGCTCATCCGGATCATAGAACAGGCTGCGGAAGAGTTGGGTGTTGAAGTGACTTGTTTTCAATCCAACAGCCAGGGTGCGATTGTTGATGCTGTCCAGGCGGCGTATGGGGTCTATAATGGCATTGTGATCAATCCCGCTGGATACACCACCAATGGCATTGCGATTATGGATGCGATGAAATCTGTGAATATCCCGGCGGTGGAAGTTCATATTACTGATATCTCTAAACGGGAAGAATTCCGCCGTAATTCAATTATCAAACTGGCGTGCTTTGATGCCGTGGTCGGCGAGGGAATCTCTGGATATGCAAAAGCGCTCGCGATTCTTAAAAACCACCTTGAAAATGGCTCAAAAGAGTCTTAAGATTAGTTAATCAGGAGGCAGGGATTATGTTTCAACATATTGTTCTTTGGAAATTTAAAGAATATGCCAATGAAAAAAGCAAAGAAGAGAATATCCAGATATGTCGGGATAACCTGTATGCTTTGAGAGAGAAAATCCCCCAGATCCGCCACATGGAAGTTGGGGCAGATCAATTACACACAGCCGCGTCTTACGATATGATCCTGATTTCAGGCTTTGATTCGCAGGAAGATTATTTCATCTATCGCGATCATCCCGATCATATTGCTGCGGGGAAGTACCTTTCATCCTGTGTCACTGATCGAGTTTGCATCGACTATGAGGTTGGGGATTAATCCGATTTTGGGCGAAGCCAGCTAAGCAGGCTGTTGTAAACTTCTGGGAATTCCTTTTGCAGCCGGATTGGTTTGCGCTCGCGGGACATCAGGCAATGCCGGGTAGTTCCGATTGCGCATAGCCGATTGTCGGCAGCGTTCAATACTTCATACTCGACGGTCATTTTGTATCCGTTGAATTCGGTAATGCGTTTGGTGATGACAACTTCTTCGCCATAAGTGATCGGAACTTTATATTCACAGTACGAGGAGATGACCGCTGCAAAAATTCCCATCTCCTCAAGTTTATGGTAGGGAAGCCCGATCTGTTCCATAAAATCGGTGCGGGCTTCTTCGAACCATTTGAAGTAGTTGGAATTATGAATAATCCCCATTTGGTCGGTTTCATAATAGTGCGTTTTTCTTCTGTAAGGGGTGATGGTTTCCATTGGGATTCGCTTTCAGGGGAGCAGCGATGATTCGCCTATTCCCAGAAGATGAAAATAAATATTAGAGCCACATTTCTTATCGAAATAGCTATTCAACTCAAAAGTTCTGTTCCAGCGTTTTAAGGTAGTTGGCCCAACACCGTAACGACGGCCGACATCCACCATTCTGATTTCAATCACACATAATCCGATAGACCTCGCCAGGCTGTCACAAAGCTGGATCAACAGATCATAATCATCATATTCGGTTTGATCGATAAAATCAGCAATGAATTGAACCTCTTCCGCTGAAATGTCCCACATTGCAGATTTTGGATTTACCGGTTTTAACAGGTGCGTATGCGTCAGGCAGATGCGGGCGCAATCTGTCCAGCCATTTTCCATGCAGAACCGATAGCCTTCGATCTGGTGACGTCCACGGACGATGCCAACATGGCGGCCGATATCGTGCAACAATCCGAGCACATATGCTTTTTCCGGATCCATGTCCCCGGCAGCAGCCGCAATTTGTTCAGCAGCGAAGGCCGCATAGCGCGAGTGATCAACCCAGTTGCCGGGATTGCCCGTAATCTTTTCTTCAAAAATGCGGATCGCTTCTTCCCGGGATGGATACCCCGAATGTGGAACAGCTGATTTCACATCCGTACCTACTCCTCCGACTGGAAATTAAGCAGGTTATTATAATGGTTGTCAATTTCAGGGAAATCTTTGCTCAATTTAATCGGTTTCCCCTCTCGGTCGACAATGGCGTAAACCACCTCGCCGGTTGTACAAAGCTTATGATCTGCCAGGCGGATTACCTCGAATTCAACCGTGCATTTGTAACTGTTATAGTGGGTCATTTTACTCTTGATCATCACTTCGTCA
>JAAZKE010000024.1 GCA_012799995.1 Chloroflexota bacterium
ATCTTATCCATAGCAGGTTGTGGTTCTTCCCTCTTGTTTTGTGCAGCACAATAACAATAATGGATGTTTCCACTTCCTGCTGTTCTTTTCTTTTGTCACTGTCCAATATGTAGTGTAATCCTACAATCGGAGTGTCACCGATCAGCTGCTTCCGCTTGGTTGAAAAAGCGAAATTCGCGTATAATTTCCAACATATTGGCGTTGAAGGCGAAGAGTAAGCTTTCGAATAGCGACAGAGAAATGTGAGCGTGGCTGAAACTCACATCCGCCCTGAAAAAAGCCCAAGTTCACGCCTGAGCCTCCCGGGGGAACCGCGCACGCGCGCAGTAGTTCGGGACGGAAACCGACCGTTATAGCGGAAATGAGTGGGTTTATGCGTCATATTGCGTAAGCCAATTTGGGTGGTACCGCGGATTTCTCCCGTCCCTTGTCATAGGACGGGAGTTTACCTTTAATAGAATCAAGGACTTTTTATGGATACCAATGAAATATTGAAGCAACTGAACGATTTCACTGAAGACGCATTGAAGCGGTTGCAGAACATTACAACCGAAGCCGAATTGAACAACTGGCGTTTATCCACGCTGGGGAAACGCTCGCCGGTTCAGGATGTTTTCAGTCAACTGGCGCAGGCAGCGCCGCAGGACCGGCCGCTGCTTGGAAAAGGCGCCAATCAGGCGCGCAAACAGCTGGAGGCGGAACTGGAAATCAAAGCAGCAGAAATTGCCAGCGCAGAGCTGAACCGCAGACTGGGTGAAGAGAAGCTGGATGTCACGCTGCCGGGCAGAAAACCGGTCAGTGGCCATCTCCATCCCGCCACTCAGAACATGAATGACATTCTGGCGATGCTGTCTGAAATCGGGTTCGAGACTTACCGCTCCCCGGAAGTGGAAACCGACGAAAACAACTTTGAATTGTTGAATATTCCGGCATACCATCCGGCACGCGACATGTGGGATACCTTTTACACCACCGAACCGGGTGTGCTGCTGCGAACGCATACCTCCCCCGGTCAAATCCACGCCATGCGACAGTTCGCACCCAATCCGGTGCGCGTAGCGCTGCCGGGGATGTGCTTCCGCTATGAGCAGGTGAGCGCGCGCTCCGAAATTCAGTTCAACCAGATTGAACTGCTTGCGATCGGCAAAAACATCACCTTCGGCGACCTGAAAGGCACGCTGCAGGAATTTGCCAAGCGCCTGTTCGGCAACGAGGTGCGCACACGCTTCCGCCCATCCTATTTCCCGTTCACTGAACCAAGCGCAGAGATGGACGTGGAATGCTTCCTGTGCGGAGGCAAAGGCTGTCCGATGTGTAAAAATGCCGGTTGGCTTGAGATTCTGGGCTGCGGTATGGTTCATCCGACCGTGCTGGAAAATGGCGGCTACGACCCGCGTGAATTCACCGGTTACGCAGCCGGAATGGGACCTGAGCGGATCACGATTCTGCGCCATGCAATTGACGACATCCGCTACTTCTGGAGCAATGACATTCGATTTTTGGAGCAATTCTAATGAACGTACCCCTTTCCTGGTTAAAAGATTTTGTTGATATCGATCTCTCGCTGGATGAAATTGCGCATGTGCTGACAATGGCAGGGCTCGAAGTGGATGAAGTTCAGCTGCGCGGGCTGGATGGTCCAGCCAATA
The DNA here is from genome assembly GCA_012799995.1 of Chloroflexota bacterium. GTDB lineage: Bacteria > Chloroflexota > Anaerolineae > Anaerolineales > Anaerolineaceae > Flexilinea. The sequence continues at coordinate 1,650 of JAAZKE010000024.1, forward strand.
ACAAACACGGTTTCAAATTCACCGGCCTAACCTGGCCGGAAGACAAATTTGTCGTAGCAGAGATCCGCGAAGTCAATGCCCATCCAGACGCTGACCGGCTGGTGCTCTGCCAGCTGGAGGACGGTACCGGCGAGC
>JAAZKE010000025.1 GCA_012799995.1 Chloroflexota bacterium
CGGTCTACTATTGTTTTTCTATATAATTCTTCTGCGCTCATTTCTAATGTCCTGTTCATAGTTCCTAATCTTAATTAGGACATTTCTACTTTGCTACTTTAGGACATTATCATTTTGCTCTGACATATCTTGTAAAAATGCCTGCCAATCGCATGATTCATGTATAATTGAAAATGGATCAGGAGCAAAAATGAAAGAAAACAACTTGGATCATCTACCAGAAGGAAAAACCAAACCCAAAAAGGGTAGTGGCATCTTCATCCTGTTGGGAATTCTCACTCTTGCAGCAGTTGCTGCAATTGTCTATCTAATGGTCATTAGCTCCGTGGAGACGAGTGAACTTGTCAAAAATATTTCCATTGTTTTACTTGTCTTCTCATCGGTTATTGGTACCGTTTCACTAGTCATTCTGATCGTCCAACTCGCAAAATTAACCAACCTGGTCAAAAATGAAGCAAAACCCATCATGACTACCACCAGAGAAACGGTCAACCATGTTAAAGGAACCGCCTCGTTCATCAGTGACAAGATGGTCACTCCAGTGATTTCTACAAACGCAAAAATTGCGGGAATTAACCGGATCGTGTCCATTCTAATTCCAAAGAAAAAAAAGAAATAATAGGAGATTATCATGGCAGAACAAGATAGTTTTGGATCATTCTTTCTCGGCTTTATAGCTGGCGCAATCGCCGGTGTTGTCGCAACGATCCTGTACGCCCCCCAAAGTGGTACCGAAACCAGGAAACTGATTGGTCAGAAAACAGATGAGTTTTGGGAGAAAACAAACGTATCGGTCGATGAAGCCTATAAGCAGGCTGAAATTGCCGCAAAAGAGGCGAAGGATAAATTTGACCATTTCGCATCAATGACAAAAAAACATGCTGACGAACTTTCCCGCAAAGGTCAGGATTTGTATGAAGAAAACCTCGGGAAAATTAAGAGCACTATTCATAAAGCTGCCAAGGAAGGCGACATAGAAATTCAGGCATAGCTGAATTAATCTGGCACAAAGGAGCCCGGAATTCTCCTCTGGGCTTTTTTTAATCGTTTTTTAAGAATGAAATTTCTATTCGGCTGTACAATCAGGATATAGATTTTAAATACCAAGGATAGGATTATGAAAAAAATAAGTCAAATTATCTTTTCGGTGTTAGCAATTGGAATATTTCTCTTTGGAGAAATCGCAGCTTTTGCAGTGGGCGAGGATATCGTTGCTACTATTGATGGAACCAATATCACAGCTGAAGATTTTATAGAAGCTGCTAAATATCAGAGATTTGATCTGATCCAGCAATATAACAACTATGTTCAGATGTACCAGTTGTACGGAATTCCGCTTGATGCAGCTTTCAATCAGCAATTCATCGACATTCTGGACGGCAGTGAACGTAGCGATTTCGGTCAGATGGTTTTGAACCAGCTAATTTATAACCTCGTTCTTGAAAAAAAATCTGAAAAAGCAGGGGTCACTGTTTCCGATCAGGAAGTCAATGATCAGCTAATGCAATTGTTTGGCATTTCTACAGAGGAAACAACCCCGGCACCTGAAAGCAATCTGGGACTTATGAGTTCCGATGTGGTCGGCGTTGAACCGGAAGTGAATAAAGAACTGGAGCTCAAGAAAACCATTGACGAGTATTTTTCGAGTGTTGTCCAGGGAGCATTCAGCCAGGATTATTTCCGGAGCTTAGTTCGGCTGATGCTGTTGGAAGGCAAACTGCAAAAAGAAGTGATTTTTAAAGAGCATGGATTTGAGGCAGAGATGGTCAATGCACGTCATATCCTGGTTAAGACCAGTGAGCTGGCAGACGAAATTATCGCAAAGCTTGATGCTGGCGAAGATTGGAATGCTCTGGCTGCTGAACACTCACTTGATACTGGCAGCAAAGACTCTGGAGGTGCTTTGGGTTGGTTTGGCAAAGGAACAATGGTTCTTCCTTTCGAGGAAGCAGTATTCGCGATGAATCCTGGCGAAATCAGCCAACCAGTGAAAACTGATTTCGGTTATCACATCATCGCACTGGACGCCAAAGAATTTCGTCCGCTGGAAGGGGATGCGCTAGATAAAGCTCAGATGGCAGTTTTCGAGGATTGGTATGAAGAAGTTTCATCCGCGATGAAGATCGAAACCTTCGACAACTGGGAAGCATTAATTCCGACAGAACCTGTTTTCGTCCCTGTCGAAATTCAACCAACCCCTACTGCTGAAGCTCCTTCTGCCACTGTTGAGCCACAGGAAACGGTAACGGAATCATCACCCGATGCTGAATCAATTGAAGTTACTCCGACGGCAAATGGATAGAGTTTTCGACTGTTATTAGCTGGCAAAAAGGCTTTGAGATTTTTTCAAAGCCTTTTTAATTATGAATCCCTGTTTAAATCAGTGAGATGATCTTTTCTGTCACAGTCTCAGTACTGGCTGAGCCTCCCAAATCGATGGGGAGAACATTCTGATTAATGCACATCTCTACTGCGGATTCGATCAGATGTGCTTCCTGCTCTAACCCGAATGAATAGCGCAACATCATCGCCGTACTCATAATCGTCCCAATCGGATTTGCAATCCCCTTCCCTGCAATGTCAGGTGCAGATCCATGAATTGGTTCATACAAACCACGACTGGTCTCACCCAACGATGCAGATGGCAGCAATCCCATCGATCCTGCCAGAATAGACGCTTCATCCGTCAAAATATCGCCAAACATATTCTCGGTTACGATGACATCAAAATCCGTAGGTCGTGATATTAACCGCATTGATGCCGTATCAACCAACATGTTTTCATAAGCAATATCCGGTTGCCTTGATGCAATCTCACCTGCAATCTTCCGCCACATCCGCGAAGATTCCAACACATTGGCCTTATCCACAGAGGTGACCTTTTGTTTTCTTTCTTTGGCTATACGAAACGCAAGTTCGACGATGCGTTCTATTTCAAAATCCTGATACTGGAGAACATCAATTGCCGTATCATGACCATCAACCAACATTCGTTTTTTCTCACCAAAATAGAGCCCGCTGGTTAATTCTCGAATAACGATGATATCCACATTTTTAAGCAGTTCGGATTTCACAGGAGATAAACGGGTAAGGCAGGGATAGACTTTTACCGGTCGAATGTTTGCGAATACACCAAGCTCCTTGCGCAATCGCAACAGTCCCCGTTCAGGACGAACCTGCGCGTTCGGATTATCCCATTTTGGCCCGCCTACGGCACCGAGCAGGACAGCATCACTCTGTTTGGCTGTTTCAATCGCCTCATCAGTGATTGCTGTGGCGAACTTGTCAATGCAACAACCGCCAATCAGACGTTCTTGGAATTCTATCTCATGGTTAAATTTTTGAGCGAGGTGATTTAACACCCGAACCCCGGATGCCAAAACTTCCGGTCCAATGCCATCGCCCGGAAAGATTGTGATTCTCATTTTCATCTCTCACCTCGTGCTGACTCAAACGCTTTTATCCTGTCGCTTAAATTCAACAGGTAGCCAAATTCATCAACTCCTTTAATCAAACAGGTTTTCAGAAAGGGATAAATTTCAAAAGAAAAATCAGATCCGTCCGCATGAATCTGCTGACGCGGCAGGTCAACAGTAACATCGACATCCTTGTTATTTTCAACAATCTGTTTCAACGCCTGGTACGGTTGTTCATCCAATTCGATCAACAACAACCCATTCTTGGCAGAATTGTTTTTGAAAATATTCGCGAAACTTGGGGCAATGACTGTTCTGATTCCATAACCGGTAAGTGCCCAAGGCGCATGTTCCCGTGAAGATCCGCACCCAAAATTGTCTCCGGCAAAGAGAATTTCAGCAACATTCCCCGGATATTGGTTGATCGCAAATTCCTGATTTGGATTTCCTTCCTCATCGTAACGGTGGTCATGGAAAAGCAGCTCTCCAAAACCTTCTTTGGTAACAGTCTTGAGAAACCGTGCCGGAATAATCTGATCAGTGTCGATATTATCAATTGGAAGATATAAAACTTTTCCAGTCACGGTGTTATAAGGTTCACGCATGGTGCACCTCCAGTTGCCGGGGATCACTGATCACTCCTTTAATAGCCGAAGCAGCAGCAGTCGCCGGACTGGCCAGTATTGTACGGGATCCCGGTCCCTGCCTTCCTTCAAAATTACGGTTGCTGGTGCTGATACAGCGTTTACCAGCTTCGATAAAATCACCATTCATCGACAGGCACAGGCTGCATCCCGGTTCTCGCCATTCTGCCCCGGCTTTGAGAAATACTTTATCGAGTCCTTCTGCTTCAGCTTGCCTTTTTACCGTCCCTGAACCCGGAACAACAATCATCTGTACACCGTCCGCAACCTTTTTCCCTCTTAAAATTTCAGCTGCTTCCCGCAGATCTGCCAATCTGCCATTGGTACAACTGCCTATAAAAACATAATCGATTTCTGTACCTGCAATCGGATTACCAGCTTTTAAGCCGCTGTAATTCAACATTTCAGAATCAGGTATGATATCGCTGATCCCAATGGCAGTTTCAGGGGTAGTTCCATAGGTTACCATCGGTTCAAGTTTTGAAACATCAATTTCAATCACTTTGTCAAAGACTGCTCCCTCATCAGAATAAAGGTTTCGCCAGGCAGCAACTGCCTTATCCCAAACCTCACCTTTCGGAGCAAATTTCTTATTCTTCAACCAGGCAAACGTAGTTTCATCTGGCGCTACAATACCGAAACGCGCGCCTGCTTCGATCGTCATATTGCATATTGTCATTCGACCTTCCATTGAAAGCGAGCGCACCGCATCTCCTGAATACTCAATCGCGTAGTTTGTACCGCCTGATACTCCGATTTTTGCGATGGTATATAGAATCAGATCTTTCGCCCCAGTCCCATGCGGAAGTTCCCCTATGTAGCGGATCAGCATGCTTTTGGGTTTTGACTGGAACAGGCATTGTGTCCCCATCACATGGCTGACTTCGCTGGTTCCGATACCAAATGCGATTGAACCGAACGCGCCATGCGTAGCTGTATGACTGTCCCCACAAACGATCGTCATTCCCGGCTGCGTCAAACCGAGGTCAGGTGCGAAGACATGCACGACTCCGCGTGCAGAATTGTCCAATCCAAAGCATTCGATCCCAAATTCTTTGCAGTTTTTTTCCAGCTTTAGAATCTGTTTACGGGAATTTTCATCGGCGTAAATCAAAGCGCTGCGTTCATCCCCATCTGGCCCCAGACGAGTCGGATTACAATGATCGACAGTCCCTTTAATTCGATTTGGATCCCAAACCGGCAGGTTTCTTTTTCGCAGTTCATCAAATGCCTGCGGACTGGTTACTTCATGAATTAACTGCAAGTCAATATAAAGGGCATCGGGCATCCCAGGTTCACGAACAACCACATGGCTTTCCCAGATTTTGTCAAACAAAGTTCTCGCTTCAGACATGATGTTCCTTTTTCTCAAAAATGTGGGTAGCGTCCATTAATCGATTTAATGCAGAAAGGTATGATTTTACCGATGCGACAAGAATATCATCGTCCGCTCCATAACCACTCACAAGAACAGTTTTTTCGGTTTCGATCTGTGAATCATTCTCGTTCACCTGACTTTCGACTCGAACACTCACTTCACCAACAGCATCGATTCCCTCTGTGATGGCATGAATCGCAAATTCTTTCAAGGTGCTGGGAATCTGGACCAGGGCATCGATAGCCTTATAGGAGGCATCAATTGGGCCGGTCCCGATGCAGGCATGGGTGCGAACTACACCATCGGGACAGACCAGTCTGACTGAAGCCGTTGGCATTCCGATGGTGCCACAAGTCACCTGCAACCCATCCAATTGATAGTAGGCATGACTTTGTGAGATATCCGATGAAACCAGCGCATCCAGATCATTATCAGTAATGTTTTTCTTTTTATCAGCCAGTTCCTTGAAGCGGGCAAAGAGCGTGTTCAGGTCTTTTTCTGAGAGGTTATAACCCATATCCTTTAACCGTTGTGAAAGGGCATGCCGACCGGAATGTTTTCCGAGAACCAGATTACTCTGCCGAACTCCGACGTCTTCCGGCTTCATGATTTCGTAAGTCATCGCATTCTTCAGGACACCATCCTGATGTATTCCGGATTCATGTGCGAACGCATTTCCACCAACAATAGCTTTGTTGGGTGGAATTTTGAATCCGGTAAAATTGCTCACCATTTGGCTCACGCGTGCGATATGAGTCGTTTCAATGCCAGTTGTCAGGTTGAAGTATTTCTGACGAGTTTGTAGCGCCATCACCACCTCTTCCAGTGCGGCATTGCCGGCGCGCTCACCGATCCCATTAATGGTTACTTCCACCTGTCGGGCACCGTTCAGGACACCTGCCAGAGTATTGGCAACAGCCAGCCCAAGATCATCATGCACGTGGGTCGAGATAACGCATTTTTCAATTCCTGGTGTGTTTTCACGAATCATTCGGATTAATTCACCGTATTCCTGCGGTGTTGCATAGCCAACTGTATCCGGAATATTCAGGGTAGTGGCGCCATTCTGAATCGCAATGTCCAACATTTTGTACAAAAATTCAGGCTCTGCGCGGCTTGCATCTTCGGGAGAAAATTCGATATTCTTACATTTTGAGGAGGCATATGCGACCATCTCAGCAGTCCTTCGCAGAACTTCTTCGGGTTCCATCCGCAACTTATATTTCATATGAATCGGGGAGGCTGCCAAAAATACGTGAATTCGCGGTTGGTCAGCATCCCGTACGCCCTCCCAAGCGGCGTCGATGTCTTTCTGCGCGCAACGGGCAAGACCGCAGATGGAGGGGATGAATTGGCCGGGGTCTTTGGCGATGCCCACTTCCCGGGCAATCGTCTGAACTGCCGCAAGGTCATCAGGAGAGGCAATTGGAAAACCAGCTTCGATAATATCGACCTTTAAACGTCTTAAGGCACGGGCAACTTCGAGTTTCTCACTGGAAGTCATCGACGCACCTGGGCTTTGCTCACCATCCCGCAATGTTGTATCAAAAACTAATATCTTTTCGTTCATGGCAGTTCTCTTTCTTTAGCAATGATAGATTTAATAAAAAAACCACCTTTTTGGGTGGTTTTCATTTTGATTCAAAAAAACTGAATAGAACCTACCCAAATTGGTGTAAGTCGGTAAGGCTAAGCAACAACACATTCAGATTTTTTTGGATAATTGTTTTCATAACTATGAAAGCATTTTAACTGGCTTTTTGAGAAAAATGTAATTTATTTTGTGAAATATGACTCGCAATATTTCTTTTAGAATATATGTTCCAACTTGACACAAATCTTCTCCTGCACTAAAATTGTGGAGCCTTCAGAATAAGGGGCCTGTAGCGCAGTTGGGAGCGCGCTTCAATCGCACTGAAGAGGTCGGGGGTTCGAATCCCCCCAGGTCCACAGGAAATACCGCAGGCTCCTGAAAACACGAAGGACACTCATTTGGGCCTATGGCGCAGTTGGGAGCGCGTCTCAATGGCATTGAGAAGGTCGTGAGTTCGAATCTCACTAGGTCCACAAACACTAATACGAAATCAGAACAGCTGCATTCAATATTAAACCATTATGCTGTTTAGAATTTTTATTGTATATTTCTTAAATAAAAAACTCTCCCGATTATAAAATCGGGAGAGTTTTTTATTCTTTTTTACTTTTTTAATTCTCTTCTTCCTCATAATACGGTGAAATGCAAATTGCATACAAATCAACGTTCTCCGCGGGCATTAGGAATGAGTCATAATTATACCCATAGTTTGCATAACCATTCCGAGTATGTGACCAGCCATAGAAGATCAAGCCATCTCGATAGATAACAGGTTCGAAAAGTACTTTCACCTTATCGCCATATTGGTAACCTTTCTGATCAATCGGAACAGCACGCAGACAGTTGTTCTCATGATATGTTACGCAATAGGTGCCCAGTTCCTTGTAGCACGGATTATAGGTAGCCGCCTCAGAACAGCTATTCTGCGCTGTAACCATTGACGTAATGCCCAGCAACAGCAATAATACTAACGTCAGGACAATAAGTTGTTTTTTCATAATACCTCCAAGTATTGAAAAAATTATATACAATCTATATTCAAAACTTCATTTTTTGTCAATAGAATCATTGGCTTATTTTACACCTTTTTCAGTCTAATATGCAAATTCAGGAAAATAATCACTATTTTTTCAGTTTGGCATGAATTTGGCACATTATTATACAAATCTATTCATTTTTTTTGATACCAGTATTTTAACGTGATTATAGAACTTTTTCAAGTACCTGTATGGGTCCAATATATTGAGAGACACTGGTTGCGGATTATTCAATAGACCATAAAATCCCACAAAAAAACATTCCAATCCGTCACATCACCCGAATAATTCAATCAATCAAGAAAATAAGCTAAGTTGGACTATAATGGTCAGATATTTGAAAAAGCATTCCGGAGGAAACATGCAGCAAAAGATTGTTCCGATTTATGAACCAGTTAAAATCGAGAAAAAATGGCAGAAAACGTGGGAAGATCTTAATCAGCACAAGGCTGTTATAGATCCTGATAAACCCAAACATTACGCGCTCACCATGCTCCCTTATCCATCCGGAAATCTTCATATCGGGCACTGGTATGCCATTACACCATCCGATGCCCATGCGCGCTTTATGCGTATGAACGGGTACAACGTGATGTTTCCAATGGGTTTCGATGCTTTCGGTCTTCCAGCTGAAAATGCAGCGATTAAGAACAACATCCACCCGAAGCAGTGGACGTTCCAGAACATTTCCCATATGCGCGAACAGCTGAAGACCATGGGATGTATGTTTGACTGGGATCGAGAGATAATCAGTTCGGAACCGGATTACTACCATTGGACACAATGGTTCTTCCTGAAACTGTACGAAAACGGATTGGCTTATCAAAAATTTTCGCCGGTGGATTGGTGCCCAACATGCAATACGACTCTCGCCCGCGAACAGGTTTGGGGAGATGATCGCCATTGTGAACGCTGCGAAACACCTGTTATTAAAAAAGATTTGAATCAGTGGTATTTCAGGATTACAAATTACGCTGATGAGCTGAGGAGTTTTGATGGAATTGACTGGCCAGAGCGCGTTCAGACGCTGCAAAACAACTGGATTGGGAAATCATTCGGTGCGCTGGTTACGTATAAAACCGAATATGGCGATCCCCTGGAAGTATTTACCACCCGTCCGGACACATTATGGGGTGTAACATTTATGGTTCTCGCCCCTGAGCATCCGCTGGTTGCAAAATTAACCAGGAGCGAAAACAGCGAAGCGGTACAAAAATATATCGACCAGGCAAAATTCCACACTGATATTCAGCGGGAATCGCTTGACCGCGAGAAAACCGGTGTCTTCACCGGCTCCTATGCTATCAATCCTGTGAACGAAGAGCGCATTCCGATCTGGATTGCCGATTATGTCCTGATGGGTTATGGGACAGGCGCGGTAATGGGCGTGCCGGCGCATGATCAGCGCGACTTCGAGTTTGCCAGAAAGTTCGGACTCAAAATAAGGGTAGTAATCCAACCTGAAGGCACCGAACTCCTTGATGCAGATACAATGACCGCTTCCGTACCTGCGATTGGGGCGATGGTAAATTCAGGTGATATGACTGGCACTCCGGGAGATGAAGCCATCGACAAGGTAATCGACTGGCTGGAAGAAAGACAGATCGGCAAACGCACCACTACCTATCGGCTGCGCGACTGGCTGATCTCACGCCAGCGGTACTGGGGCGCTCCAATCCCGATCATCCACTGCCCAAAATGTGGAATTGTTCCTGTGCCGGAGAGTGAGTTGCCCGTCAGGCTTCCGGATGATGTAGAGTGGAAACCAACCGGAGAAAGCCCGCTCAGACTCCACCCAACCTGGAAACATGTGAATTGTCCAAAATGCGGAGAACCCGCAGAGCGTGAAACCGATACGATGGACACCTTTATGTGCTCCAGCTGGTATCACCTTGGATATCTAAGTCCGTATTATCCGAACTGGCCATTCAAACAGGAAGAATACGATTATTGGATGCCAGTCGATATTTACACCGGTGGTATTGAACACGCTACCATGCATTTGATTTACACGCGATTTTTCCACAAGGCTTTCCGTGATATCGGTATCCTGAAAGGGAACGAACCGATGCTGATGCTGCGCAATCAGGGCACGGTGTTGGGTGAGGACAACGAAAAAATGTCAAAGAGCCGTGGAAATGTGGTGGATCCTGACAAACTCGTTAATTCCTACGGCGCTGATACGGTTCGAGCCTACCTGATGTTCTTTGCGCGCTGGGAGTTGGGCGCGCCTTGGAATAGTTCAGGTATTGAAGGATCATCACGCTGGATCCGCAGGATTTGGTCAACTGTTCTCGAACCCGCCGAAACGAAAAAAAATATTGATCCGGAAGTTTTCAAGGTATTAAAAAGGAGAATTTACCAGACAGTCGCCTCAGTCACCCGCGATTTTCAACATTTTCAATTCAATACGATCGTTTCCAGTTTGATGGAAATGTTAAATGAAATGATCAAAGCAAAAAATGCCGGGGCTTACGGGACAACTGAGTGGAATGAGGCTGTTGATATCTACCTCAGGCTTGCTGCTCCGATTATTCCACATATCACCGAAGAACTATACGCTCTGTTAGGGAACAGTGGCTCAATCCATCTCGCTCAATGGCCAGAGATGGATGAAGAAGCAGCAAAAGAGGAATTGATCACATTAGTAGTGCAGATCAATGGCAAGCTGCGCGGCAGACTGGTTTTACCGGCTGGAAGCAGTGAAGAAGTTGTTAAAGAAGAAGCGATGAAACTGGAGTCTGTATCGGCAATGCTTGATGGAAAAGAACCGAAAAAATTAATCGTGGTTCCCAACAAATTGATCAATATCGTTGTCTGAAAAACTCTGTTACCCTTCTTCTCGATAGATACAAGACCACCTGTCGAAAATCCGACAGGTGGTCTTAGTTCATTTAATATTGATAACTAAACCATGAGCACTTAAAATAACTCTTTTTATAATGGCGTCAGGCGTGTTAGTTCAGCTTCATAAGGAAGCAGAACGGACTGTAATTCCGCTGGAGTATGATCCTCCAGCCAGAAATCTCTGTCCTCTTTAGCCAGAATCACCGGCATACGATCATGGATTTTACCAACAGCATCATTGGCTGGGCAGGTGATCATTGTGGCAGAAAAGATTTCGTTTCCTTCCTTATCCATCCAATGGTCCCAAAGCCCTGCAAAAGTAAAAACGGGTTGATTTTCGATGGTAATAAAAAAATGTCGTTTCAGCTCTGATTTTCGGTCAATCTCATAAAACCCGCTGGAGGGAATGAGACAGCGCCTGCGCCTGAACGCATTCCGAAAAGAGGGCTTTTCATTCAGCGTTTCCGAACGGGCGTTAAAAGTTGAACGGGCAATCTTAATATCAGATGCCCATGAGGGAATCAACCCCCAATAAAAATAATCTAATTCCAGCTCATCTCTTTTTATGAGAACCGGAATCCCATTGCCTGGATAAAAACTGGCAGCAGGTAAAAACTCAGGAGGAACTGTTCCAATTCCCAGTTCCTCCTCCAGTTCATGCGGTTGTACTATCAGGGAAAAACAAACACACATCGCTAATAGCCAAGTGTCAGGCGGCGTAAATAACGCAGGATATCAATTCTCGAACGTTTAAAATCATCCTTGTGAATGTTATGACCGCAATTTTCGTAATAGGTTGCTTCCCAGTTAGGATGACGATCGACCAGTCTCTTTAAAATATCAGGGGTGACAATCGCACCATATTCATTATTACCAGTCATAATCAGGGCAGGCTGCGTTATTTGATCTGCAACTTCTTCCCAGTTTTCTGGAATCGTGGCGGTCACATCCAGAAAATCCGGATTCATCTGCTGGCTGGATTTCACCCAGGGGCGAATATCATCTTCACTCCAGGTGGGATGGATCCTGCGAGCCTCTTCCGCAAGTTCTTCATAACTCATATTCTTATAACGACGGAGATTTCCTCTAAAGTCTTCGGTTACCTTCTCCCCAAATTCTCTGGTCATCAACTCGGGTGGATACCAGGGTGGGTCAATCAAGATCATTGCACTAACCATCTCCGGATTCTTTGCAGCCAGCCTTGCGACCATAGCGCCACCCATCGAATGTCCTATGGCAATCACCGGGGCTAAATTGAGCGTTTTGATAAATTCTGCAGCGTCCAGCGTCAAATCCTGAATGGTATGTCCACTGGTTGGACATTCAGAAAATCCATGGCAACGTGCATCTGGCAGGTAGATATCGTACACATGGTTCAATGCCATTGCCAGGCGATTCCAGGACATTCCATTGCCTATCAGCCCATGAAACATCACCACCGTAGGAAAACCCTGGCTGGTGTGGGTGTAATGGATTTTCACATTATTGCATTGGACATTTCCAAAAAATAATTTGTTCATTTTTCCTTAGCATCGATAATCTTGATACTTGCGCTGGCACCGATTCGGGAAGCGCCTGCTTTTATCATCTTTTTTGCATCTTCGGATGTCCGGATGCCGCCAGATGCTTTTACTCCCATTTCATCACCCACCGTCTCCCGCATCAGTTTTACATCCGCCTCAGTCGCGCCTCCAGTTGAAAAACCGGTCGAAGTTTTGACAAAGTCGGCTCCCAATGCTTTAGCGATCAGACAGGCAATTTTCTTCTCTTCGTCAGTCAACAGGCAAGTCTCGATAATCACTTTCACCAACACGTTATGACTATGCGCAATTTTGATAACCCCGGCAATATCTTTTGAAACCAGCCGATAGTCCTTACTTTTCAGAGCACCAATGTTCATAACCATATCAATCTCAGTTGCGCCATTTTCAATCGCCATCTCAGCTTCCATTGCTTTCGCTTCAGGGATCATAGCACCCAAGGGGAAACCAACTACGCTGCAGACTTCAACATCCGACCCTCGCAGCAATTCAGCACACAGTCTTACCCAGGCGCTGTTGACGCAAACCGATTTGAAATGATGTTTTTTTGCCTCAAGGCAAAGGGAAGTGATCTGGTCAACTGTGCTGTCTGGTTTCAAGTTGGTATGATCAATCATTTGAGCAAGCTTTTCCGATTCCTGAACGGTTTCATCATCCAGGTCCCTACTCACTTCCGCATCCATCACTTCAAAATCATCGGACAGATCAATCGAAACACAGATTCCATCGCTTTCTGCAAAAGCTTCGTTATCGAAGAATCCCATTGCATCATCCTCATAAAAATCTTCATCAAAGAAATCGTTTTCGGAATCCATATCCAAGTTGGAATTCAAATTTTGAGCCATACGCACCTCTTTCTATACCCTGGTTATTATATCAAACGGGATGCCGGCAAAGGGAATAAAACCCTCCCCAAATCAAATGGTCGTCCCTTTACAGAGACCACTTGAAATGCTATTATTTTTAACCTATGGAAATTACTGAAGGTTCAATTCCCAAAACAGAAAATGTAAAGATCGTTGTAATCGGTGGAGGTCATGGGTTATCTTCTATTCTGCGCGGATTGAAGAAGCTCACCAACGATTTGACGGCTGTTGTAACGGTATCTGATGACGGCGGTTCATCGGGAGCTCTGCGTCGTGATATCGGCATTCTCCCTCCCGGGGATATTCGAAACTGTCTGGCTGCCCTTTCTGATGACGAGGAATTCCTGACCCAGGTACTGCAATATCGTTTTTCGTCGGAAACCAGCGTTGGCGGACACAACCTTGGTAATCTGCTGCTGACTGCACTCGCCAATATCACCGGTAGCTTTGAACAGGGAATTCAGGAGCTAACCAGGATTTTGGCGGTCAACGGCAAAGTAACACCGTCAACCCTGGAGGATGTGAATCTGGTTGCAAACGTTGAATTTGAGCAGGATGGGCAGATCTTTTGCGAGCGAATTTTTGGCGAATCCAATATCACAAAGAAAAACGGCAGGATTATGAGCCTTGACATTGAGCCAAATTATGTCAGCGCAAACCCGGAAGCTCTCAAAGCGATCCTGGCTGCGGATATTGTTGCGCTCGGTCCAGGTAGTCTCTATACCAGTATTTTGCCTAATCTAAAAGTACAGGGAATTGCAAAAGCATTGAATGCGTGCGTTGGAAAAATTTTCTTCTTCTGCAATGTCTCCAATCAGCCAGGCGAGACAATGGGGTACACCTGTTCTGACCATGTTCAGGCGATCCAGGAAGCAATTCCAGACGTCGTAATCGATGGAATTATTTGTAACAATAATCACGAACCAGGAAGTTCAGATTCAGTCTACTGGGTTAAAATTAACGAGGAATTAATGGGACAATATCGGGTATTTACTGGCGATTTAGTCGATGAAAACTACCCGTGGCGCCATGATTCTCAGAAGGCAGCGCAGATGTTGCTGGATGCTTATTTCGGGCTGATCGCCCAATAAATTGTTTGTTTATTCTATACATTTTTCTGGAGGAAATTAATGAAAATGAAAATTGGAATCAACGGGTTTGGAAGGATAGGACGGCAGGTTTTACGGGTTTTTTCTGAAAGGCACGCAGACGAAGTCGAAGTCGTTGCATTCAATAGCACGTATGATGCAAACACAAATGCACATTTGTTCAAATATGACTCGACTTATGGGATCTTTAATGGATCCGTTTCTATATCCGACTCTGACCTGGTTATTAATGATCAGAAAATAAAAGTATTCTCTGAGAAAGATCCGAGCAACCTTCCGTGGAAGGATTATGGCGTAGACATCGTCATTGAGTCTAGCGGAATCTTTAACGATGCACTTGGCGATCCGGCAAAAGGAAAAGTCGGCGCAAACGTTCATATCACCAAAGGCGGCGCGAAAAAAGTGATCATTACAGCCCCAGCCAAAAATGAAGATATTACCATTGTGATGGGCGTCAATGAGGATATGTATGATCCAAATAAACATCATATTATCTCAAACGCATCCTGCACTACCAATTGTCTCGCTCCTGCGGCAAAAATTGTCAACGATGCTTTCGGGATCGAATATGGTCTGATGACCACGATTCACAGTTACACCAACGATCAGTTAATTCTCGATCGGGGGCATAAGAAAGAATTACGCCGCTCCCGCGCAGCTGCCCTGAACATCATCCCGACTACTACCGGCGCAGCCAAAGCTGTCGCATTGGTCATTCCTGATCTGAAGGGTAAGTTTGATGGATACTCATTGCGGGTGCCAACACCGACAGTTTCCGTGGTTGACTTTATCGCCAACCTGAAAAAAGAAACCACTCTGGAAGAGGTGAATGAGCTGTTTACCAAGGCAGCTGAAGGCAAACTGAAAGGGATTCTGGGCGTTACCAGCGGCAGCGGTCTTGATCCGCTCGTTTCTACAGACTTCCGTGGCGATCCACGTTCTTGCATCATTGATCTTAAAATGAACTCCCTGATGGGTGGAAAGATGTTGAAAGTGGTATCCTGGTACGATAACGAATGGGGATATTCAAACCGCGCCTGTGACATGGCAATCATGGTTGCCAAGAGTCTTTAATTTTAGCTGAATATAAAAGTTGATCGGATCAGTTTTACAGCGGGTCCGATCATTTTTATTTGAAGTTATTTCTTTTAGAATTTATAGAGGTTCCTATGTTCAACAAAAAAACCATTAATGATATTGATGTAAAAGGGAAAAAAGTTCTGGTCCGAGTCGATTTTAATGTTCCGTTGAAAGACGGCGTAATCAGTGACGATACACGTGTCACTGCTGCTTTGCCGACCATCAACTATTTGCTTTCTCAGGATGCAGCTGTTATTCTCTGCTCGCATCTCGGAAGGCCAAAAGCTGGTCCAGATCCGAAATTTTCCCTTCAACCTGTTGCCAATCACCTGCAAACTTTGATTCCCAATAAGGTGCATTTTGTCGATGACTCCGTTGGGGAAAAAGTTGAGAAAGCAGCAGGGGATCTGAAACCGGGCGAAGTACTGGTTTTGGAAAACACCCGATTTTATCCCGAAGAAGAGAAAAACGATCCTGTATATGCAAAGAAGTTATCAGACTTGGCTGATATCTATGTCAACGACGCATTCGGTTCCGCTCACCGCGCTCACGCCTCGACAGAGGGAGTTACACACTACAAGCCAGGTGTAGCCGGTTTCCTGTTGGAAAAAGAGATTAAATACCTTTCGGGAGCAATAGAAAATCCCCAACGTCCTTTTGTTGCAATCCTCGGTGGCGCAAAAATTTCCGACAAAATCGGCGTCATCAAGAATCTGCTTACAAAAGCGGATAAAGTTCTGATTGGTGGTGGAATGGCAAACACTTTCCTGAAAGCCAGGGGTTTCCAGATGGGAGATTCACTGGTTCAGGACGAAGCATTGGAGACAGCCAATGAAATCCTGAGCTCCGGCAGCGATAAGCTCGTTCTGCCCAAAGACCTGGTGATCGCAGATGCATTTGAAGATTCTGCTGCTAAAAAGACAATCGAAGTTGGTGATGTTCCAGAACATTGGCGAGCACTCGATATTGGTGAAGAGACAGTCAAAGAATTCAGCAAAATCATCAAGGATGCCGGAACGGTGGTATGGAACGGGCCGATGGGCGTTTTTGAAATGCCTAATTTCGCCATCGGAACATTCGAAGTTGCCAAAGCTGTCGCTGATAGTAAAGCTGTTTCGATCATCGGTGGCGGCGATTCGGTCGCCGCAATTCAGAAATCTGGATTGGCTGACAAGGTTACTCACATCTCAACCGGTGGTGGCGCTTCACTCGAAATGCTCGAAGGAATCGCACTCCCGGGCGTGGCTGCGTTGCAGGATAAATAAGAGAGATAGTTCAAATTCAGAGAAATGAAATGAAAAACAGGAGGGAAATTTCCCTCCTGTTTGTTATTCACGATAATGGCTTCGCAGAAGTTTGATTTCTTCTCCGTAACCTTCGACATCATTCGGTGTCTCCAGATAAAAGGGTAGATTCCTCAGAGCGGGATGATTGATGAATGCCACGATTGCATCCAACCCGATCAAGCCTTTACCAATCAATTCATGTCGATCTTTTTTTGAATTAAAAGGCATCTTGCTGTCATTGAGGTGAATCGCTTTCAATCGTTCCAACCCAATCACCTTGTCAAACTCCTGGATTACACCATCCAGATTATTGACAATGTCATAGCCAGCCGAGAAGATGTGGCAGGAATCCATGCACACACCGAACTTTTCCGGATGGTCAACACGGTCAATGATTTCCCGAATTTCCTCAAAGCGGCTTCCTACTTCACTTCCTTTACCGGACATGGTTTCAATCAAGACCGGTGTCTGCGTTTCACTGGTTATCGTTTGATTCAGATGAGAAACAATCAGTTCAATTCCTTTTTCAATTCCCTGTCCCACGTGGCTGCCGGGATGGAAATTGTACTGGCTGTTTGTTACCGAAGAGAGGATTCTGAGATCATCTTTCATCACTATCTCAGCAAACTCGCGGACGCGTTCGTCCGCAGAGCAGGGGTTGAGCGTATACGGCGCATGGGCTAAAATCGGCGCGAAGTCATTTTCCGTCATCAGCACATTTAAAGCTTCGACATCGGACGGTATCAGTTCTTTTGCCTTGCTTCCGCGCGGGTTGCGGGTAAAGAACTGGAAGGTGTTGGCATTAATGCCAAGCGCTTCCTCGCCCATATGCAAATAGCCCTTCGCAGCGGATAGATGACAGCCAATTTTAAATGTACTCATGTATTCCTCCATCACTCTTCCTGAACTGGATCGGATTTGATTTCACTCAACTGATCCTTGGTGAATTCGCGTCGCCCCACTTCTGGGATATCCACCAAAACAGAGTAACGCAACGGGAAGACTTCAAGCACTTTGCCTTCACCCTGTGGCGTCATGACGCGTTTCTTCTTCTTGGGGAGTAACTTACGCCTTTCAACATAGAGCTCATTTTCAAATTCCAGGCAGCAGCGCAATCTGCCGCAAAGACCGGTGATTTCTGCAGGAGTCAGGGAGATGCCCTGCTCCTTTGCCATTCGGATCGAAATACTCTTGAACTCGGTCATGTAAGCGGAGCAACAGCGGTTGCCAATTCCACAGGCGCCCATGCCGCCAATCGACTTGGCTACATCACGCGGTCCGAGCTGCCGTAACTCAACATTTTGAATTTCGAATTGTTTTTGAATATCGTAGCGCAGCGATTTCATTTCGATTTTTTCTTCCAACCCACTATAATAATTCACCAGCACATATGATCCATCAAAATTGATCTCCGGTTGGAGGAATTTCACGTCCTTAATGTGCAGTTCCTTAACGCGATTCCTACAATACTCCTGAATTTCAGCTTCTTTCAGCGACCAAGATTCCCTGGCAACCAGTTCACCAGCTGTAGCAATGTGCAGAATTTTTTTTGGAGGATCCCCTTCAATTTTAGCGTTTTCCAACTTCTTTTTGACCAATCCAATTTGCTGCCCTTTGCTGGTTTCTACAAGCACATAATCTGCTACGCCGATTTCTTCGAAACCAGAAGCATCAAAATGGTAAGATTTTCCTCCCCTGGAGAGACAAACCAAAACGATGGTTGAATAAGTATCAGTCATTTTTTCCTCAATTTTTTATCGCCGTTGTGAGATTGCAAACAAGCCGACGATTAAGCCCAACACTCCCGTGGCGATAATAATCAAGCCATAGGGTATCCCACCCTGTCTGGCAGATGCCGGATTTGACTGGAAAGTAGGAATTACCAACGGAGCGGGCTGCGTAAACGTTGCCAACCGGGTTGGTTCTACAGTGATAATAAACTGTGCCGCCAGGGTTGGATCAATCGTATTGGTAACTCGTGGTGTAGGTGTCGGCGGAATAATAACCATCGGCAAAGTACCCAAAAAATCTACATAAGCGGCATATACCCAGGCATAGCCCCCCGGACCACCGGCATATTCTATCAATAGCCAGTTGCCTCCTTCCGTACGTCCTTTGGCAACCGCTTTTTGCCCGATCACCATTGTTCCCACCCGGTCGTATTCTGTTCCGGGACCTGATCGCAGATTAATCTGCGGATTGGCTGGATCATTCTTGACAGTGATAACAACGCCGGCGTCTGTACTGGTTACCGTTGGGATACTGACGGTTGGAATTTGCGCGAACGTTTGGGGTAGTGACGTAAAAAACAGGATAAAGATAAACCCGAGAATAAAAGTTATTATTATTTTCCTCATTTTATAGATAAACATAATTCCTGTTCACGCCATTATTCATTCAGTTATGCCGGTTAATTCTACTATAAGAACCTGAATCAGTTCTTAGCCCAAAAGACACCCCAGCCTTTCAAGCTCTTTTTAGACAAACTATAACGATATGACTAAAAATGGATTCCTAATGTATAATAACACCCACTGAAAACTATGAAATTTGATTCAATTGAGAAAGTTCCAGGATTTAAGATCGGTCATGCCCAGAACGAAGAGGCTTTGACCGGCTGCACCGTCATTTTATGCGATGACAATTCGATTGGTGGCGTTGATCAACGCGGCGGTTCTCCCGGTACGCGGGAAACTGACCTGCTGCGTCCAATGCATATGGTTGAAACAGTTAACGCAATTCTATTGACTGGTGGATCGGCATATGGGCTCGACGCTGCTGCGGGCGTTATGAAATATCTTGAGGAACGCAAAAAAGGGATCAATGTTGGTCCCACAGTTGTACCAATCGTTCCTGCGGCAGTGCTGCTTGATCTTACCGTTGGTGATCCAAATATCCGTCCGGACAGCGCGATGGGATACCAGGCCTGTATGAATGCCTCCAATGAAGCTCCCCTACAGGGAAACTATGGTGCTGGCACTGGGGCAACTGTTGGGAAAATCCTGGGAAAAAGCCAGTCGATGAAGGGTGGAATAGGACATAGTGCGATTGAGATAGGCAACGGAGTTTGGATAGGCGCGATAATTGCCGTCAACGCATTGGGAGACGTGGTTGATCCTGTTGGCCGGAATATTATTGCCGGAGCCAGAACAATTCGAAAATCGATTGTAAAAATTGGCGCCAGCGACCTTTTCGCCAACAGCCTGTCGATTATGGCAAGCTACTTCGGACAAAAATCATTGTCATTTGCATCTCGCCAAAATACTGTTATTGGTGCAGTATTGACGAACGCAAAATTGACAAAGGAAGAAACCAACAAACTGGCAGTAAGCGGGCAAAATGGTCTGGTTTTGAGCATTCAGCCGTCGCATACCATGTTCGATGGCGACACAATTTTTGCTGTCTCATCGCAGAAAAAAGCTTCCAACATCAACTCAGTGGCTGCCTTTGCACCTCTGGTTGTTGCACAGGCTATTGATAATGCAATTCGTTCAGCAAAAGGGATTCCCGGAATTCCTTCCTACCAGGATTTAGTAGAAAATAAAGGATAGCACATGACTAGAATTATCGGTGATACCTCCTCTGGAATTACTCTCGAATATGCGAAGGAGTACGGCATTGATTTGATTCCGCAATACGTTATATTTGGCGAGGAATCCTATCGCGATGATACCGAAATTACCGGAGATGAATTTGTAAAAAAACTTGAAGCAGCCACGCATTTACCAAAAACAAATGCCCCGCCACCAGCATTGTATTTCCCAATCTTTGATGAGATGCGAAAAACCAACGATGATGCCATTATCATTTGTCCCTCAATCCACCTGAGTGGTACATATCGCAGTGCACTTAATGCAAAGGCTGAGTATCCCGACCTCGACATTCGTGTGATCGATACTGGTATTGTCGGATGCGGTGATGCCATGCTATTGCTGGAAGCACATCGCATGACGAAAGCTGGAATTTCTTTAGATGAAATTGAGAAAATGGTGATGGGTTTACTGCCAAAAGTTAAATTCTATGCCGTAGTGGACACGCTGGAATATCTGTACAAAGGGGGCAGAATTGACCCAACATCCAAATTCTTCGGCGATATTCTGCAGATTAAACCTGTCCTGACCATTAAAGAGGGCAAAGCCGTTATTTTCGAGAAGCAACGCACCAAAAAGAAGGCGATTACCAGGTTGGTTGAGCTCATCGCAGAAGATTGTCCTAAAAGTGGCAATTATGGACTTTTGTCTTTATCCCTGCTGGAATCGATCAACGAGAAAGAGCTGGAGACGATCAAAAGCCAACTGAAAGAAAAAATCGGTATTCAGGATATTCCTTTTTTCAATGTTCCCCCAGCTTTCATGGTTCATGCCGGTCCAGGAGTCATCTTCGCGACATATTTTATCGATTAAATCCTTAATCAATCATATAATTCTTTGTCCACTGGATCGATAATTCCAGTCCGATGTGATAGAACTGTGCCTTTCCCCCTTTTTGCATACAAAGGGGGTTGAATTTTGATGAAAAAAAGTGTAATCTGTTTATTATATTGATAACGTTAGGGATTATTTAGACAAAAATGAAAGACGATGAACTATTAGAACTTTCGGTAGAAGACGAAGATAATTATCCGGCAATCGCAAAGCTTATCGAAATTGGAAGACAGAAATCTTATGTGACCATAGACGATATCCTGAAATTGTTTCCTGATGCCGAACAGGATGTTGAACAATTAGAAGAAGCGTTTTCAGCCCTGATCAGCGCTGGTATTCCCTATTCAGAAGAATCCAGCACTGAGGATGAACCATCAGATGATGAGATCGACATTGATGAAGATGATACGTCTGTCAATGAACTTTTAATGGACGATCTGGCAAACATCGATACTGACGATACCATCGGACTCTATCTCAAAGAAGTAAGCCGGGTTCCGTTGCTGAATGCGGACGAAGAAGTTGAACTGGCTCAGCGGATCGAACGCGGCAGAATGTCCCGTGAGGAACTTGCCCGATTCAATGTCACCACTGCACGAAAGGGTGAATTACGAAAGAGCATCGAGGATGGCTGGGATGCAAGAGAGCATCTGATTACTGCCAACTCAAGGTTGGTGATCAGCGTTGCAAAAAAATATATGGGACGGGGTGTTCCCTTTCTTGATCTGATTCAGGAAGGAAACATCGGATTAATTCGCGCGACCAAGAAATTTGACTATCGCCGCGGACATAAATTCAGCACCTATGCTACCTGGTGGATTCGTCAGGCAGTCACCCGCGCTATCGCGGATCAAGGACGAACGATCCGGGTTCCTGTCCATATGGGTGACCAGATCAACAAACTGCTGCGTATTCAGCATCAGTTAACACAGAAACTGGGGCGCGATCCAACTGTTGAAGAACTGGCCGAAGCGCTGGACGTTCCACCCAAGAAAGTGGAAAATATGATTCAGGTAGCCCGCAGACCGCTTTCGCTTGAGACACCCACTGATGACGAAGAAGATTCAGTGCTGGGTGATTTCATCGAGGATGAGGATGCTCCACCACCAGATGATACCGCAACCTATAACCTGCTTAAAGAACACCTTGAAGAGGTTCTGAACGGATTGCCTCCCCGTGAAGTGAGAATACTTCAGCTAAGATATGGGCTTCTGGATGGTCAGGCTTACACATTGGAAGAAGTGGGACGAAAAATGGGCGTAACCCGCGAACGGGTACGTCAGATTGAAGCGCAGGCGCTGAGTCGGTTACGCCATCCAACTGTTCGCAAGATTCTGCGCGACTATCTGGGCGATTAGGAGATAATCCGTATACGAACATGCCGATTCTTCAATCGGCATGTTTTGGTTTATAATCCGAAAGCCAATATCCGACTACGAGGAAAGCGAATTGCCCAGGATTTCTTTGAGGGATTATCTCAACAAAATCGATGCTCTTATCACTGAAAACAGTTACGAGCAGTCCCTTTACCATTCTTTTTACCTGCTCAGGCAATACCCAAAGTATGTTGAAGTGTATAAACGGATTGGCAGAGCCTATCTGGAACTGAACAATCTGGACAGTGCTGCCAATGTCTTCGCGCGTCTGATCACAGTTGAACCAGAGAACTTCCTCAATCATCTCACCATGGGGTTGATCATGGAGATGCAATCCGATGTTGAGAGGGCAATTTACCAAACCCGGCTGGCGCTTTTTTTACAACCTGAGAATAAAGATGTGATTCGGCTTTATCAACAGCTGAGTTCACAGCGGACTGACATGAGAGAGCCTGCGTCTTTCCGCCCAATTTTAACCGCTCTGCAGGCTTACCGGCAAAATGATTTCGCGAAATGCCATGAAATCCTGAGTACTTCTGATTTGGATAATTATCGCTATTTCGGGCAGTTGTTTATCGCGCTTTCCGCTTATCGCCTCGAAGACTACGCGAATTTTATAATAATTAGTGAAGAATTATTAGGTAAAAACCGATATCTTGAGTGCGTATTGAAGCTTATGGCACCGCTCTTGAAAACCAGAAAACCTCTTCGCGAGCGAGAATACATCAGTCGATTGCATGAACTGAACCCTGAATTTAGCTCATTAGAAGATTCACAGGAGGCATCAACGCTAATTGAGCTGATCTATCACGATTGGACCGGGTTTCAGAACTCAAAACTGCGTACAATCTGGCACCAGCCCGGCTCGAAAAT
Organism: Chloroflexota bacterium; assembly: GCA_012799995.1. Taxonomy (GTDB): domain Bacteria; phylum Chloroflexota; class Anaerolineae; order Anaerolineales; family Anaerolineaceae; genus Flexilinea. The sequence continues at coordinate 23,472 of JAAZKE010000025.1, forward strand.
CATCGATAACCAAATCGATACGCTGCCAGGCTGGCTTGAATGCCTGCCAATTTGCCAGGATTTGATCTATCCAACCTCGTCCAGCAGGGAAACGGATTCGGTAAGTGTAAGCGGGTTTCGTTCACTTTCTGAACGTCACAGCAAACTGAGAGATGAAGACATCTTTTTCCAGAAAGATTATTTCCGTTCTCAGGTAGCGGACAAACCCGTAGAGCCTTTGACTACAAGAGATTCAAGGGTTGATCAACCGAAAAATCTGATTGAAATCGACAGCTCAACAGAATTGGAAGAAGCTTTCGGATTGCTCGAACAAATGATTATCGGCGAAGAGGGACTCGACGAAAGCCCGGATCAAATCGTAGTAATCGAACCTGAAGGAAAAGTCGTTGATGCCCGTCAGGAAGACCTTCCAAAAGTTGTTATTGATGAAGAAACAGAGGAGAGAATTCGTGCAGCCTGGAATTGCTTCAGCATTGGGCAACCAGCCGAAGGGATCACCCGTTACCGCGAACTGATCGCGGATGAAAGGATAGAAAAAAGGGTAAAAGAAGATATCCGGAAGCTGATGATCCTGTTTCCGGAACATGAAGAATTAAAAGGACTACTATAAGGGGTTGAAAATGGAAAAAACATTTGTTTGTATCAAGCCAGATGGCGTTCAACGCGGATTTATTGGGGAAATTATCAAGCGATTTGAAAATCGGGGATTATTGCTGGGGGCAGCTAAATTCCTGCAAGTTGATCATGCCTTTGCAGAAAAGCATTACGCAGAACATGTAGGCAAACCTTTTTATAATGGGCTGGTAAACTACATCACCTCGGGACCGGTTTTTGCAATGGTTTGGGTCGGGGAGGATGCCGTCAAATTGGTACGACAGACGGTCGGAGCTACCAAACCTGCGGAAGCAGCACCCGGCACAATCCGGCATGACTTTGCAGCCAAAATGGATCGTAATCTCATTCATGCTTCTGACTCGCCGGAAACAGCCGAGCGGGAGATTGCACTATGGTTCGCACCGGATGAGATTGTGGCATGGCACAACAGCAACTTCCTTTGGAGCTTTGGCAAAAATTCCTGATCTTTCAGGCATGAATCCCGCCGGATTCGCCTCGTTCTGACTTTTGAGCGAATAAATTCGCCAGCGGTACCGTTTCAACCGCTGGCGTCTCTATTGGTACAACCAGCAGTTGGGCAATCCCACTCCCTGCCTCAATTGAAATCGGAAGCGCAGAAGGGTTGATGATTTTCACCTTGATTTCACCCTGGTATCCGGCATCAACCACACCGCCGCCTAAAATGTAATTATTACGACTTTTAGGCAATATCAAACCAACATAACCATCAGGGATATCAAGGGCAATGCCCGTTCGAACGCTCACAGAGGATTGTTTTTCGATTGTCACCGCTTCCAGAGAATACAAATCCAACCCGGCATCGGAAGGATGTTTGCGCGTCGGAATAACAGCAGCAGCTTCAATTTTCGCAATCCGAATCTTTTTCATGAAAATACCTGCCTTATTTCTTGAATTTCATCTATTCTACTCCGGCTAAAAAATTCGATGTCACTATTTTTTCGGAATTCTTATATTTCTCTTGCATTTCAGGTAAAAATAAGAGGCATGAGTAACGTATCAATTCGATTTATCCAAATTACCACTACTACCACTACTTTCGAGAAGCCCTTGAGATGAGGTAGATTTTAGCATTTGGTTTTACAGGAAACTGCCTCATCAAACAGAGGCAGTTTTTTTATTGAAAATATTATAGAAGGAATCGCTTATGGAAAATAATTTTGTTCCCCAGGACGTGTTGGTTATGAAGTTTGGAGGTACTTCTGTCGGTACGGTTCAGTCTATGAAATCGACCATTCAGAATATCAAACGATGTAAAGCGGAACGACCGAATCTGGTAGTGGTTACATCAGCCATATCCGGCGCAACGAACGCACTGATTAAAAGTGCAACGGACGCTGCAGCCGGCAATCTGACAACGGCTGAGAAAACTACGCGTGAACTTACGGCTCGCCATCATGAGATGATTGACAAGCTGGTCAATGACCCCAACCAGTGGCTCCAGCTTAAGATGGACATCAACCGCATGCTTACAGATTTCTCCAATTTCTGCAATGCGATCAAAATTTTGGGGGAATTAAGTCCACGGGCGCTTGATATTGTTTCCAGCCTGGGTGAACGGATGGCAATTCGTGTCCTCGCTGCGGGCGTGAGTTCAGCTGGTGTTCCAGCCAAAGCAGTAGAAGCCTCTGAATTGATCCTGACGGATGATGTTTTCCAAAGCGCGTCACCTGATATGGTGCGTACTGCCGAAAAATGTAAAAAACATTTGTACCCCTTACTTGAACAGGGAGTAGTCCCGATCGTAACCGGTTTTATGGGTGCGACTGAAGATGGCATCATCACCACATTGGGTAGAGGCGGAAGCGATTATTCAGCTGCAATCATTGGTGTTGGATTGGGAGCAACCGACGTCTGGATCTGGACTGATGTAACCGGCGTGATGAGCGCTGATCCGCGGATCATCAAAGACGCCCACACCATCCCTTACCTGACCTTCAGTGAGATTTCCGAGATGGCTTTTTACGGTGCCAAAGTGCTGCACCCCAAGAGCGTCAAACCCTGCGTGGACAATGACATTCGTATGCGCATCTGTAACACCTTCTATCCCGATAAAATGGGCACCATTCTGGTAAAGGATTCCGAAGCCAGGGACATTGGCAAGATCAAGGCAGTCACTTCTGCCAGTGGTTTCAAACTGGTACAGGTCGCCGGTGCCGGTATGGACTCCGGCATGGCAGTGTCCGCCAAAATTCTCAGTTCACTGGTAGATCAGGGGATTAACGTTCCCATGGTTATCGAAAGCTCATCCGAACAAGCAATTTGCTTCCCGGTAGAACTTAAAAAAATAGATAAAGTAAAAAAGACGCTGACCAGCGTTTTAGAGAAAGAAATTCAACATGAAGATATTGACCTGATCACCGTCAGCGATCAGGTTGACATTCTGACAGTGATCTGCTCCGGGCTGAAATCACATCCGGAAGTAATTGCACAAACCTTAAATGGAATGGTTGAGAAAAAGTTTGATATCAAAGCGATGTCTTTTGGCCCTTCGGACGTATCGCTCAATTTAATCGTCAATTCAGCCGACACCAATGCGGCTTTGAATACAATCCACCAATTAATTCATAATGACTAAGGAGAAAGATCATGAGTTCTAAAATTCCCGTTTCTGTATTAGCAGCCACAGGCAGCGTTGGCCAGCGATTTATCAGCCTTCTCGATAATCACCCCTGGTTTGAAGTAGTTGAGATCACCGCCTCTGACAAATCAGTCGGTAAACCTTATGAAGAAGTCTGTCACTGGCTCCTTTCTGAATCGATGCCAGAATATGTAAAAAAGATGGAACTTCTGCCTACTGAAGCTGCATCGCTGAAGAATTCAAAGATTGCTTTCTCAGCACTTCCGGCCGAAATCGCTGTTGAAGTTGAACCGACGATTGCAAAAAAAGGAATTTATGTCAGCTCTAACGCGTCTTCCTATCGTAAGAATCCGCTGGTTCCCATTCTCGTTCCTGAAGTGAACCCTGACCATATGATGATTCTGGAAGATCAACAGAAGAGTTATGGCTGGAGTGGCGGTATCTTCACCAATCCGAACTGTACCACAGTTGGATTCGTCGTCCCATTGGCAACGATTGATCGGAAGTTTGGCGTGAAAAAAGCTTTCGCTTTCTCCATGCAGGCAGTCTCCGGCGCAGGTTATCCAGGGGTCGCTTCAATGGACATTTTAGATAATGTTGTTCCGTATATTGGCGGGGAAGAGGAAAAGCTGGAATATGAACCGACTAAAATCATGGGCTGTTTTAAAGATCACAAGATTGAGAATCATCCAATCGTGATTTCTGCGCATACCAATCGGGTGCCTGTCATTGACGCACACACCATCTGCCTATCATTCTCTACCAATGAGAAAACCGATGTTGATAGTATCATCAACGCGCTCGAATCCTATGAATTCCCAGATCTTTGTAAAGACTTGCCCAGCATTCCTTCAAAAGGTATTGTTTATCACAGAGAACCAAACCGACCGCAACCACGGCTTGATCGCTCCACATATGGCGGAATGGCAACCCATGTTGGTCGGGTACGCCCGGACCATATTCTGGATTTCCGCATGGTTTCTGTCTCTCATAACACAATTCGTGGCGCTGCTGGTGGCTCCATTGTCAATGGCGAATGCCTGGCAGCCTGGAAATTCGGTAAGCGTTGAGGGGGCAGAATATGAAAACAGTAAAACTTGGAATGATTGGTTTTGGGAACGTGGCCAAGGGATTTCTGGAAGCGCTCCAGCAGATGGATTCCTTCTATAAGTCTGAATACGGGCTTGAATTTGTGGTTACAGCCGTAGTCAGTCAACGATTCGGCTGTGTCTACAACCCGCAGGGACTTTCGCTGGAAAAATTAATAAAAGCTGAAAATCTGTCCCAAATTAAGGATGTCGAGCGCAAAGACTGGAATGCAATTTCGATGATTCATCAGTCAGAATCAGATGCAATCCTTGAACTAAGCTCGACCAATCTGGTCAACGGTAATCCCGCAACGCTGCACATCCAGGAAGCGCTGATGTCTGGCAAGAACGTCGTAACCAGCAACAAGGGACCGATTGCGTTGAATTTTGATGACCTGCAAAAAATTGCAGTACAAAATAATCTCAAAATCGGATATGAAGCGGCCGTCATGAGTGGTACCCCTGCGCTGATGTTGGGAACTGATCTGTTACGTCACAATGGGATTCTCTCTGCAAAAGGTATTTTTAACGGTACCTGCAACTATATTCTCACTGAAATGGAAAAAGGATTGGAGTTCGATGAAGCGCTCAAACTCGCCCAGGAATATGGATACGCAGAGACCGATCCTTCAGGTGACGTAGAAGGGCTGGACACAGCTGGCAAAGTGGCAATCCTTTCGCAAATCATATTCAACCAAAATCTCACACCGGATAAATTCGAATTCAGCGGGATTACGAAAATTTCGAAGAAGGATATTGAGAACGGGTTGAAAGAACAAAAGCGGTGGAAACTGATTGGTGAAGTTAAAAAGGTCGATCAGGAAATCATCGCCAGCGTGAAAGCACAACTATTGCCAATGTCGGACCCGCTTGCAAATGTGATGGGGGCAACGAACGCAATCCAGTACGAGACAAAACTGCTTGGGAAAGTGACGCTGGTAGGTGCTGGCGCCGGTCGGCTGGAAACTGCAGCTGGTATTTTGCAGGATCTGATTAATATTTACAAATAACCTCGTGAAAAAACCGTGGAGGTTGAGTCCGCTTAACCTCCACGGAACCATTGTGAACGATCAAACAACCAGGGAAAAACCTGATAAGTGAGTGGCTGAAGCACAACCACCAGGGTCCCAATTGCCAGGCCCAGCAAAATTCCCGCGACAATATCACTGAAATAATGAACACCCATAACCACGCGAGAGAGCGTCATCACCACCCCCCAGAGAATGAAAACAAACAACCAGGGTGTTCCGAACGTTTGCCATGCCAGACAAATAATCAACCCTGCACGCACGGCATGCCCAGAGGGAAAGGAGTGCGGATCCTGCTTCCTGTAAATTCCGCCCCATTCACCAGCAGGACGTTCTCTTTTGAAACCCTTTTTTATAAGAAATACCAAAACAGCGGTACCTGCTATTGCCAGCCCCCAGAATGCTGTTACTCTTTGCGCTTCACCCTCTGAGAATATCCAAATGACGAACAAACCAGCGCACCAGTACCAGGAATCACCACTGTGTGACAATATGCCAAATAATATTTTTCCAACCCTCAAATTGGAAAAGCTTTGCAGTTTTTCTGTGATTTGCTGGTCTATAGAACTTATTTTGTTGCGCATCGCTCTTCATTGTATCAAACGATTAGTTCATTAGTAAAAAGATAAAAGATAGAAATTTCACTTAATCTTTGTGATATTTTTCCCGAATAATGAATTTTGTTGGTTTTATGGAATATACTGTTTATTTTTGAGTTTTTTATCATATAATATATATGAACGAATTATTCCCTAAACGATCCTCAGGAGGATCTTGTGACATTTTTATACTTATTGATCATGGCAGCCCTCCTCTTTGCAGCGCACAAAGCGACTCGCATAAAAGGACTATTGAAAGCCGCCCTTTGGTTGTCGGGGACAAGCGCCTTGACGTCTACCCTGATTTATCTGATGGGCTCGCCTGGAATTGCTGTAATCGAGTTGAGCGTTGGTGCCGGATTGGTGACAGTGCTGTTTGTCTTTTCCATCAGCATTATTGGTGACGAGAAAATTACCGGTGAGATTTTTATCCCCAAATGGCTGGCAATTTCCATCACTGTCGTTGCATTTGGAATACTTGGAATCATGACCGCTATCGACAGCATCCCTCAACTGAAAGCGGTACAGGCAGAGCTGATTGCAGATACCATTTGGGTCGATCGGAAACTGGACATCGATATCCAGGCAGGTCTGATTATTTCCGGAGTTTTGGGAATTCTAATGATCGTCGCTCCAACCACCGCCCGTTGGATGAAGGAGAAAAGGAATGATTAGCAAGATCATTATCTTCGGCATTGTGGGGTTGATGGGCATTGGAATTTACTGCCTGATGATTACCCGTAACCTCCCTAAGGTTATTGTTGCACTGCAGGTTCTCATCAAGGGAGCGATGATTGCCATCATTTATGCAGGGGATATTTCAGGAAATATGGATCTGGCTCAAAGCATGGCACTTACCATTATCGTTGCCGATACCATCGTGGCTGTCATTGGGCTTGCACTCGCTATTCAGGCGCGTGAGAAAACCGGTTCCAGCAAGATCCAGTCGATTTCAAACTTGAAGAAATAAAATGAGCCTCGAAACTCTTATTCCGTCATTGATTCTCTTTCCCTGGCTGGGTAGTATCCTGGTTTGGGCAATGCATGATCGCAATGAAAAAAGGATTCACATGACAGCGTCAGTTGTTTCCATCATCTGTGCACTGGTCAGTATCCAGCTGACCTTTCAGATTGGAAACCAGAAAATAGTCTATTATACATTTGGCGCGGCATTGGGTGAGCTCTCTTTTTCTGCTGACGCGATGGGCGTTATCCTGGTCTTGATAGCAAACGTCATCGGTTCATTGGCGGTTATTTTCTCAATGGATTACATGCAGGGAGAACGGAACCTGTCACGGTACTATGCGATGATTCTGCTGTTCATTGGAGCAATGTCCGGCCTTGTCCTCACTGCGAATATCTTTATCATGTTCTTTTTCTGGGAAGTTACTGCTCTCTGCTCCTATCAGTTGATTTCCTTTTACAACGATGATCCGAACGCAGTCCGCGGAGGTCTGAAAGCCTTATTGATGACACAATTTGGCGGAGTCGGGTTGCTGTTCGCCGCTTTAATGATTTTCAATCAGGTACATTCATTTGATCTGAACGTTTTCGCTGAAGCTGCTGTGAATGTGGATATTGAACAGGGAGTGCTCGCATTGATTGGATTTTCTTTGATCATTGCCGCAGCAGCAAAGAGTTCGCAATTCCCATTTTTCACCTGGCTTCCAGATGCGATGGAAGCACCAACTCCTGTCAGCGCTTTAATTCATGCGGCGACCATGGTGAATGCCGGTATATACCTGCTGTCACGCTTCTTCCCGGCTTTTGCAGCAGTCCCCGCTTGGAAAGAAACTATGATCTGGGTTGGTCTGATCGGTATTTTACTGACATCCATCCTGGCAATTACCACCTATGATTTGAAACGTGTCCTTGCCTATTCAACCGTCAGCCAGCTCGGATATATGTTCGTGGCAATCGGCTCTGGTTCTGTCCTGGCGGGTCAGTTCCATCTGCTGTCCCATGCTATCTTCAAAGCGCTGTTGTTCCTTGCTGCTGGCGCCGTCATTCACGCTTGTGGAACACGTGACATGCGTTCAATGGGTGGTTTTTTCAAGAGAACGCCCTTTGTTTCTACCTCATTTCTGATTGGCGCACTGGCGTTGACCGGAATTCCCATCTTGAACGGTTTCTGGTCTAAAGAGTTAATTTTGGAATCAGTGCATAAGGAATCCTCCACGCTGGTTTTAATCCTGATGCTGATCTCGGTTGGCCTGACCGCAATTTATACGCTGCGCTGTTTCAAAATGGTATTTATGGGAAAGAATGATTATGCCCATCTGCATCCTTCCCCTCCGGCGATGAAAACAGTGTTGGGGATCCTCTCAATTGGTGCATTGACGTCGTGGATAGCAATCAGCTGGTTCAGTGAAAGTCTCAAGCAAACATTGCCCTACCACGCCATCGAATCATTAAACGTTACTGAGATGGCTCATCATATCTTTTCTGATCCCATTACCTGTTTTGCGCTCGGAATTACAACAATCGGATTTCTCATCGCCTGGCTCCTGCCGAAGAAAGAGTTTCCTGAAAGTTTACTGAAACTCAGCGCCAACAGCTTTGGGTTTGACTCAATAACCAGTGGCGTAGTTCAAAGCATAATTGCCAGTGCTGAGCGCATTCGTTGTATACAGACCGGTATCCTTAACTGGAATATATTCGGGCTGATGGTAGGACTTTTAGGAGTCCTGATTATCCTGTTTATGGGGAGATAGCTTGTGAAACCTTCAACCATACTCGCAATTCTCCTCATCCTTCCCATCTTCAGTTCGGCTCCGGTCTATTTCTTTGGGCGGATTGGCATGTTGCGTTCCAAAGGTAAACCAGGGGAAATTGCATTTTTCCTGGCATTAGCCTCAGTCTTGATTACTTTCATTTTCTTCGCACTGGCAGTCAACGAGTTTTTCAAGACTGGACCAATCGATATTTATTATGGCTCGATTAAATTGTCTTTTGACGCCATCAGCCTTGTAATGTCAGGTACGTTGCTGTTGCTGACCTTCGTCGTGATCCTGTTTTCTCCAGTGTACCTCTCAGAAGAGCTCAATCAGGAGAAATACTATGCGCAAGTGCTGGTATTAATGACCAGCATTCTCGGGTTGACCTGCGCAACCGATTTGTTCAATCTCTATGCCTGGTATGAACTCATGGCAATCTCCAGCTACTCACTGGTCTCTTTCTACTGCAAAACGTTGGAACCACTGGAAGCTGGGATTAAATACCTGGTACAAAGTGCAGCCGGATCTTCATTCATTATTCTGGCTATTGCAATTCTGTTCGGCGGCACCGGAGAGGTCGCCATTCCAGACCTGCAAAACGCTGTCAGCGGCAATTCCACTGCAATTATTGCATCGGTAGCTTTATTCGTAATTGGTTATGGTATCAAAGCGGCGCTGGTTCCGATGCATTTCTGGCTTCCGGATGCTCATTGTCAGGCACCAGCAAGCATCAGCGCGCTGCTATCAGGAATTGTCATTGAAACCGGTCTGATTGCGCTTTTGAGATCACTTTCGGTCTTTAAGAACACCTCCTTGCCTATTGGTACCCTGTTCTTAATTTTCGGCGCTTTAAACATGCTGGTTGGTAACCTGAGTGCCCTCAGGCAAAAGGAGATCAAACGGATGTTAGCGTTCTCATCCATCACCCATATGGGCTATATCGTTCTGGGAGTAGGGTTTGCATTGACATCCGCTACCAGCGCTCAGATGAGCGACGGTATATTCATACACATCTTCAATCACGCCATGATGAAAGGACTGGCATTTCTCTGCATAGGGGCACTCTTTTATTACCTGAAAATAGCACACGGTTCTCGCGAACCCATATCCGTGGAAGATCTGAATGGGATTTCGCAGCATTATCCACTGTTCGCATTTTGCCTGAGCGTGGCAGTACTGGCGCTGGGAGGTCTCCCGCTCTTCTCAGGATTCATTTCCAAGTGGAAGATTATGGCAAGCGGTGCTGTAGCCAGTGGAGCATGGAATGCAATTCTGATTATATTTCTTGGTTTGAACAGCGTCTTATCACTGGGTTATTATGCGCCCTTAGTGAATCGCATGTATCGAATCAAGGGAGCTGGCGCCGATGTAATTGCGGAAAAGCAAACAGTATCAAAAATGATTATCTTTCCTCTGGTAATCCTGACGGTTGGAATCATCTTCTTCGGGCTTTTCCCAATGGTGCTTGACAGATTCTCAGAAGCAGCTAAAAACGCTTTTTACACAATGTTTTATTAGGAAGCTATGGATCTTAAAGTTTTATTATCTCCTCCTGTCGCCTTCCTGATCTACTCTGCTTTTAGTGCTTTAATTTATTTATATGGCAAAATGACCGCACCAATCGAGGATAAATCAGATGAATTGAAACGGTCGCTTTATGGAAGCGGCGAAGCAGGTCCGGAAGAACGGGGGGTCCCCGGGTATAAACCGTTCCTGTTAATCTCACTGTTCTTCGCCTTAATGCACTTGGGTGTGTTGGTGATTGGTACAGGCAGTTTGAACATTGAAACTGGTGTTTTCACGTTCATTCTGATGATGAGCCTTGGTGCTTTGATTCTTGGATGAGCGCGTATTAAATGTGGATTTTACGTAAATGACAGAAAAAAACACTTTTGACCTTTCCAATATTGATCTCTCCAAGGGAAACCCTCGCAATGCGCTGGTTGATCGAATCCGTAGCTGGGCAAGGATCAACAGTCCCTGGGCAATTCATTACAACAGTGGCTCCTGTAATGGCTGTGACATCGAATTGCTTACAATCATTACCCCGCGTTATGATGTCGAACGGCTTGGCGTCAAAATGGCGGGAACCCCACGACACGCTGATGTGTTGGTTGTGACCGGCTCTGTAACATTACAGTCTAGAGATCGTCTTCTGAGAATATATAACCAGATACCGGATCCGAAATTTGTTCTGGCGTTAGGATCGTGTGCGCTTAGTGGCGGTGTTTTCCACGATTGTTACTGCTGTATTCAAGGAGGGGTTGACAAGGTGATTCCGGTTGACGTATACGTTCCAGGCTGCCCTCCTCGCCCTGAAGCTGTGATTTATGGATTGGTCAAGTTGCTGGACGTTATCAAAAATGGGAAGACCAATCCTACAGAAAACAAACCGACGCTTATTCCTTCTGAGAGCGAATTAATCGATCTTGAGCGCCCGGCTGAATCAGCATGAAAGGCAACACATGGAAACAGTCGAATTAATTGAAAAGGTCAAAACAATTTACAAAGGAATCGCAAAATCGATCGAAACTCCGGAAAATCAATCGAATCGCGTGGATGTCTTTATCGAGCCGGACAATCTATTAGAGGCTGTATCAGCTTTGAAGAAAAATGAGCGGTGGTATCTGATTGCGATCTCCGCCTATGACACAATTGGGGACGCTGGCGAACCACTGATAGGTATGATCTACCATTTCGCTGAAGAACAGGTCATCTGCAGTCTTCGTTTCTTTCTGCCGCATAACCACCGCGTTGTTCAGTCTATCTGCCCGATTATCCCTTCGGCAACGATCTATGAGCGCGAATGTATGGAGATGTATGGTATTGACATTCAAAATACACCGGATCGCTCGAAACTCCTGCTACCGGATGACTGGCCGGATGGCATCTATCCCATGTTCAAATCCTTCACCGGGTTACCGGACTCAAATGTCGTAGGAAAGGCAGCCGACAATGAGTGATATTAATCAGACAACAGGAGCTGCTCTCCAAAAAAAGAAGTACATCGTACCCATCGGGCCGCAGCATCCTGCCCTCAAGGAACCAGGGCATTTCGAATTCACTGTCGAAGGTGAAATTGTCGTCGATGCATCCATCCGCTTGGGATATGTCCATCGCGGTGTTGAGAAAGCAGCCGAAAGCCGAAACTGGACACAGGTTCTCTATCTGGTAGAGCGCGTCTGCGGAATCTGCTCCCACAGTCATGGGACAGCATTTATTCAGTGTGCTGAAAAACTGGCTGGAGTAGAACTGCCCCCACGGGCAAAGGCAGTACGCTGTATCGCTGGCGAAATCGAAAGGCTGCACAGCCATCTGCTCTGGCTGGGTGTTGCTGCTCATGAAGGCGGTTTCGATGCCCTCTTCATGTATTCCTGGCGTGATCGGGAAATCGTAATGGATATCCTGGAGAACTTCTTCGGAAATCGTGTCAATTATTCTGTCAATATTCCCGGTGGCGTAAAAGAAGATATCACGCAGGAATTCATTGATGGAATTTCTCCTGACCTCGACTATCTTGAGGAACGAATGAAGTTTTATCTTGACCTTATCAACACTGACGTCACATTTCGCATGCGGACTGTCAATATCGGCAAAATCAGCTATGACGAGAGCGCCAGTTTAGGCGCTACCGGACCTACTGCCCGCGCTTCCGGGATCCAGCGAGACATTCGTGTCGATCGACCTTATGATGGATATGATCTGTTCCCGATTACACTGGTGACTGATGACCGCGGCGACTTGAACGCTCGATTTATCGTCCGCATCAAAGAATGCCTCAAATCCATCGAATACATCCGTCATGTGATGGCACATATTCCTGAAGGGGAACTGACTACAAAAATGCCGCGGAAAATTCCAGCAGGCGAATATATGGCATCGGTAGAAGCACCACGCGGCGAATTGTTTTATTTCGTTCGTTCCAACGGTACTGAAATGCCTGATCGTGTGAAAATCCGAACTGCCAGTCTATGCAACTGGGGCACAATTGTTTCCTCTGTAGCAAAAGGACATCGCCTTGCAGACATGCCAATGATCCTGGCAGGCATTGACCCCTGTTTCTCTTGTAATGACCGCATGGTCAAGATCAACTTTGGTAACCGGAATCCGGAAATATGGACCTGGGATCAACTTAGAAAATACGGGAATAACTTCTACAAATGACCGCAATTCTTTCCGTTCTTCAATTGCTGATTTTTCCAGCGGGGATCTTTCTCATCCTGATCTCCTGCATTTACGAGTGGCTGGATCGCAGATTGGTCGCTCAATTCCAGAACCGGGTTGGCCCACGCTGGTTCCAACCGCTGGCAGACATACTGAAACTCCTTTCAAAAGAGGAGATTGTACCAATATCAGTCAATCGAACGCTGTTCATTCTTCTGCCCATCTTTGCCTTTGCATGCGTTATGACAGCCGCACTCTATGTCCCGATGTTTGGTATGGAATCAGTTATCGGTTATCCCGGTGATCTGATTATCACTATGTACCTGTTGTCTGCAATGACCGTGTCACTGGGAATGGCGGGTGCGAACTCCATGAACCGCTTTGCAGTTGTGGGTGCGACCCGAACGCTGACGCAACTATTCGCATATGAAGGGCCATTCATGCTGGCACTTTTGATCCCAGCCCTGGTTGCTCACTCCTGGGAAATTGATGATGTTGCCATCTATGCAAGCAATCACACCTGGATGATCCTGACCTATCCGATCGGGTTTGCGATCGCTTTGATCGGACTGATTGGCAAGCTTGAGCTTTCTCCATTTGACGCGCCAGAAGCAGAGTCTGAAATTGTATCCGGTGTTCTGTCAGAATACTCCGGTAGAGGGCTGGCATTGTTCCACATCGCAAAGAACGTTGAGTTGGTGGTCGGACTTGCTTTGATCTCTGCTTTCTATCTCGGCGGTATCGGAAATCTGTTGTTCTTTACAATAAAAACACTGGCACTGCTGATGCTGATTTCATTACTTCAATCCACACTCACCAGGCTGCGCATTGACCAGACAGTCGGGCTATGGTGGCAGATTGGTGCATTGCTGTCGCTTGGACAATTGTTAATCATTATTCTGGCGAGGATTTTATGAAACTGATTGGAATCATCAATGACGCGGTCACCTCATTGTTCAGGAAACCAGCTACGATCGCCTATCCTGTCAAAAATAAACCTGTACCCGAACGATACCGCGCACGTTTGGACTTTAACGCATCTAAGTGCACTGGTTGTATGCTCTGTATGCGAGACTGTCCCACGAACACCATTAAAATCAACGTCATAGACCGAAAAGCGAAACAGTTCGTGATGACTTATAACATCGGCGAATGTGTGTACTGCATGCAATGTGTCTTTAACTGCCGCTTCGATGCGCTCCAAATGACCAATAAATGCTGGGAATCTGCATCCGACGCTAAAAAGACCTTTCAAATTTATTATGGAAAAAAAGAACATATCGACTTCCTGCTGGCAAATAAAGATCAGCCAGCAGTTGACCAGTCTGAAGTCTGATAAAGAGATACCACATCTGCTGTTGCTCGGAATCGGCAACGAGTTGAATGGCGATGACGGCGCCGGGTGTATAATCGCCGATGCAATTAATTTGATCCCCCCAGATAAACTTAAACCGGACTTCGTTATGACAACTTATAATGCTGGAACGGTCCCGGAAAATTTTGTCAGCGCTATCCGCAAGGCAAATCCGGATTTAATCCTGATTATTGATGCGGGTGACTTTTATGAAATGTCCGGATCAATTGAACTGTTTTCACCCGCAGATGTTACCGGTTTCTCTTTTGCAACGCATGCGCTGCCTCTCAATGTGCTGGCTGAATATATCAGCAGCGAATTGAATGTTCAAGTTGAAATCCTTTTAATTCAACCGGAATCAAATGATTACCTGTCGCCGCTTTCCCCAAATGTAGAAATTGCAATTCAGGAAGTAATCAGTTTTTTCAGAAATTCTTAAACTTTTTTTCAGTTAGAAAAGAATCTTAAACTTGATTATTCCTATGACTAATCAAGCCAAATGTCATACTCATTTCGTTTTTTAAAAGAAGCTTAGCTGGTTCTTGATTTATAATGACGACAAAAGTTGAGAAAGCCTTAGATTGAGTTTACTGCTTTTGGAGGAACAATGTCTTTTCACATCCTAACTGACTCCTGTTGTGAATTACCTGATGAAATACACAGCCAATATAAAAACTTCAGCATGATCGAGCTAACATACACGATTGATGGGCAGGAAGCTTCCCTGGCAATGCCGGAAAAAGAATTTTATGACAGATTGCGCAACGGCGCCTATGCTAAAACCAGCCAGGTTGTTCCTTCCACCTTCGAAGAGAAATATCGCGAAATTTTCAACAGCGGAGAGAATGAAATTCTTTATCTTGGTTTTTCAAAAGCCCTGAGCGGCACCTTCGCGAACGGAAAAATCGCAGCAGAAACGGTTACAAAGAAAGACAACCAGCGCATTATCACCATCGATACTTATTCCGCCTCGTTGGGCATGGGTGCGCTGGTCGATTATGCCATCGAATTACGGGATTCAGGCAAATCGATGGATGAAGTCGCTGAATGGGTCGAACAAAATAAATTGAAAATGAATCATTGGTTCACTGTAGATGACTTAAAATATCTGCAACGGGGTGGAAGAGTGACCACCAGCGCTGCATTCATCGGTGGAATCCTGAATATCAAGCCTGTCATGCACGTCAACAACGAAGGGCGCTTGATCCCGCTGGAAAAAATGATGGGCAGGAAAAAAGCGATCAAGCGCCTTTTCCAGAAGATGGAAGAGATGGTTGTCAATCCTGAAGAGCAGAAAATCTATATCAGCCACGGAGATTGCCTTGAAGAAGCCGAAATGCTCGCGGAAATGGTGCGCGAAAAGTACAAAGTCCGCGATCTGATCATCGGCTATAACCGCAAGGTAATCGGTTCACATACCGGCCAGGGTGTGCTGGCACTGTTTTTCCTGGGCGATCATCGTTGAGTTTTTTTCTTGATAAGAAAAGAACTGTCTTGTTTAGACAGTTCTTTGTTTTTCAGCTGATTGACTCCAGATAGGGGATAACTGAGTCGATTGCCATTTGGGCTTTTCCAACATCCTTCCCACCCCCTTGTGCCATATTCGGTCGACCGCCGCCTTTTCCGCCAACAATTTCCGATACCCGTTTGATTATATTTCCAGCATGGATTCCCCGCTTCACAACCGAGTCAGACACCGCGGCGATGAAGATAACCTGTTCATTTTCAATTGTTCCCAGAACGATTACAGCGTTTTCAAAAGATTCTTTAAATTTATCTGTCATTGCCCGCAGAATGTCTGGCGATGTATCAGGCACCATGCTGACCAGTACGTTGAGGTCATTTACTTTCACAGTCGACTTAAGTGTCTTATTGAATTCGCTCAAAGCCATTCGCCTCTTGAGTTGTTGAATTTCCTGTTCTGAAAGATGAAGCTGACTCAACAGCTCTTCCACCTTCTGAACAATACCTGATTCTCTGGCATTCAGAATTGAGGTAATCTGCTTCATATTCTGCACAGCCTTAAGCGCATATTCAGACGCAGCATGACCTGTAATCGCCTCAATACGGCGCACGCCGGTTGCGATGCTGCTTTCAGAGAGGATAAAGAAGGAGCCAATTTCATTGGTATTTGAGACATGCGTACCACCGCACAGTTCAGCTGAAAAGATTCCATCGCCATCCTTCACTCTGACTACACGAACAACCTCACCATACTTTTCATCGAAAATGGCAGTAACCCCTTCATCCATCGCCTGATCGAGGCTCTCGATATCTGTTGTCACAGCTTTAGCCGCGAGGATCTGATCGTTGACAATCTTTTCAATCTTGCTGAGTTCTTCCGTTGTCAAAGCGCGCGACGAATTGAAGTCAAACCGTAAGCGATCATAAGAAACCAGCGAGCCTGCCTGACGCGCATCTTCACCAAGCACCTGACGAAGCGCAGCGTGCAACAGATGGGTTGCAGTATGGTTTCGCATGATATCCTTACGGCGATTACGATCGACGTCAACGGTGATTTCCTGCCCGATGTGAATTTCACCGGAAACCAGCTTGCCTTTATGCAGAATCATCCCGGCAATTGGTCTGCGTACTGACTCCACCTGGAAACAGGTTGTGCCATCATCCGAGGTGATCTGTCCGATGTCACCAATTTGACCACCCATTTCAATATAAAAATTGCTGTGATCGGTGACAACTTCGCCACTTTCTCCCTCTTTCAGGTTGGTAACCGTTTCACCATCTTTCATTATCAGCACTACGTGGGTTTGAACAGCATCGTGTCGGTAAGGATCATTTCGAACACCATCCTCATCTAACGCCCCACCAGTTTTTAATTCCTGCAGCAGCTGCGATAAATGTTCCGATTCCTCTCCTCCCATGCTGCCTATCGCTTTTCCAGCTCCGGATGCGATACGATGGCGCTCATTTGAGGCTTTGAAACCCTCGCGATCCACGTCAAAACCATGCTCGCGAACAATATCATAAGTGATTTCCAATGGCAAACCATGGGTGGAATACAAGTCAAAACTGACTTCACCATCCACCACTGTTTCGCCTTTTTCTTTCATCGAATGTATGACCTGATTGAGAACTTCAATGCCATGTTCCAGCGTCTTATTGAAACGTGCTTCTTCCATCTGAATTGAACGCAGGATCGAGTTCCGCATGCGCTTCAATTCCGGAAAAGCTTCGCCATAATTCTCAATAACCACCTCGGCGATTTTATCCATAAAACCATCGCGCAAACCGATCTGCTGACCAAAACGAACCGCTCTGCGAATAATCATCCGACATACATAATTCCGCCCGATGTTTCCAGGGATGACACCGTCTGCGATCAGGAATGAAGCGGCACGGCTGTGATCCGCAATCACACGATAAGGGGTAAAGTCCTTCTTCATTTCTTCAACCGATGTTCCCGCCAGACTACGAATTTTTTCGATCATCGGGATAAACAGATCGGTTGTGTAGTTTGAGTCGGCATTTTGCAGTATGGAGACAATGCGTTCGAATCCCATACCGGTATCAACGTAATGCTTCTTCAGAGGAATAAGTGTATTTTCATCTTGTCGATTGTACTGAATAAAAACCAGGTTCCAGATTTCAAGGAACCGGCTGCAGTCTCCATTTACATGGCACACATGCCCGGGCACATGCTGCTTATCACAGCGTTCTGGCCCCAAGTCTACATGAATTTCACTGCAGGGACCGCAGGGGCCGGTTTCTGCCATTTCCCAGAAATTCTCTTTCCGCCCGAAATAGAGGATTTGATCCGGGTTGATTCCCGGCTGTTGTTTCCAGATAGAATAAGCTTCTTCATCGGTGGAGACTTCATTCTTGTCATCTTTGAAACAAGTCGTCCATAATCGCGATTTGTCGAAGCCCCACACTTCCGTCAGTAATTCCCACGCCCATTCGATCGCTTCTTTTTTGTAATAATCCCCGAATGACCAGTTTCCAAGCATTTCAAAAAAGGTATGATGTGAGTCATCACGACCGACTTCATCAAGATCGTTGTGTTTTCCAGCCACCCGCATACATTTTTGCGTATCACAGGCACGGGTATAGGGTCTGACGTCGGTTCCCAAGAATACATCCTTGAACTGAACCATACCAGCATTAGTGAAAAGAAGCGTCTGATCACCGGCAGGTACCAGAGAAGCTGAGCGCACCTCTGTATGACCTTTTCCGACAAAAAAATCGATAAACTGCTGACGAATCGTTTCTCCTGATAACTTTTTGTTCCCCATAATCCCTCCATTCCATGCTGTTTACAAAAACAAGTGAACGACAATTATAAACTATTGAGCCGCAATTCTTCGGCAGACAACGCAATTAATGACTAGTGAGAGGGCAATAAAAACAAGAGGAAACCCACTATAATTTCCGGTATGAGCAGGATATTCATAGCAGCAAAGATTGACATGGAAACGCAGAATGCGCTTTACAGCATTCTGGCAAAAAGAAGAATCGACCAGCGCTTGTTCCGATTGACACCGCCTGCCAATTTGCACATTACGCTCAAATTCCTTGGTGAAATTTCACAGGATCAAATTCAACAACTGATTGGTGTCGTCAGAGATGCGGGGAGTGAGTTTATCCCACCCATGATGCATTTCTCAGGTGGCGGTGTTTTTCCAGCAGTTTCACGCGCGCGAATTCTGTGGATCGGATTATCACCCAAAACGGCTCTCAACACTTTGGTTAAATCTATTGAAACAGGATGTGAAGAACTGGGGTTTCAACGTGAAAAGAAACTTTTTCATCCACATGTGACACTCGCACGAATAAAACGCCCGGTCAGTCAGGAAGATCAGCCCGCTGTACGCGATTGGATTGATTCCCTCAATCAAGCTGGTGATTTTCCTTATCGGATGAAAAATATATCGATTTATGATAGTGATTTATCACAAAAATCACCTATATACAGAGAATTGTTCACTATAAAATGTAAATTATGATAGTATCTTATGTATATTTAGTAAACATTTAATCATTTCATTTTGAGAAAGGAGTGGGCGCTGGATACAATTTCAACTGCCAGAAAAATTGTTGAGATGCTCGAGGAGCATAAGGCTGAAAATATCATCCTGATGGATATCAGCGATCAGGTTGATTTTACAGACTACTTTATTATTTGTACCGGGACAAGTGAACGAATGATAGGAGCAATAGCTGATGTGGTTGTCCGTGAAATGCGGTCCGAGCATCAGATTCATGCCAGGACTCAGGGCATTGCGGAAGGTGGTTGGCTCTTGATCGATTTCAGTGACATAATCGTTCATATTTTTTCGCAGGAAAAACGTGACTATTACAGTCTTGAAGATCTGTACCATGAAGCGAAAGTCCTTCTGCGTCTGGAATGAGCTGTTTTCATTCGCTCATATAACTTATCAAAATATGTTTCAAAAGTTACATGATTCTTTTTTATATAATCATTTTTTTATTAATTTTTTGTTATAAATCGTGAAAATCTATATTTAGCTGGAAATATATAACAATAGTTTTCAAAAAATAAGAAAGGGATAAAGATTAAAGACACCAGCCTTTCCCTGAATAGAGGAGAAAAAATGTTGAAAGTAAGTCGACGACTTAACTATGGGTTACAGTTGATGCTCGCTTTGGCATCAGAAGTTGATGGTGGCTCAAAATCCACTGCTCTCATTGCTGAAAAACTGAACATTCCGTTACCATTTCTGCATCAGATTGCTCATACATTACAGCAAAATGGTCTGATTAAAGCCACTCCCGGACCACGGGGCGGTTTACGATTAGGGCAAAAAGGGACAAATATCACCCTCTATGACATTTTCAATGCACTTGAAGGTCAATTTTCCGTGCCGACAATCGAATCGGACAAAGAAACTACCGAAAATGAAATCGCATTTGAACTCTGGAAAGAAGTTGGAAGCAAGTTCAGTAATATCTTAAAAGAGTACAAACTGGCTGATCTGATTCAAAATGAATAATAATTCGTTTCAGCAAAAGGTGAATGAATTTGACGCTGCCATTCAGAAAGTTCCTAATATGAATGGAGCCTATGTTGAATTTCCATATGACTTCAAACAGAAATTTGGAAAAAGACGCATTAATGTCTCAGCCACTTTTGATGGTTACCCTTACGAAGGGTCTCTGGTACGAACAGGAACGCTCAGCCAAATTATTTGTATCCGAAAAGAAATCAATACAGAAATCAAGAAACAACGCGATGATTTGGCACAAGTCACAATCCGCGAAAATCCGCATAAGAACTCGCGGGCAATTCCTTAATAACCTCCCGAAAAATAAGCTTCATCCATAATAGTAAAACAAAGCACCCTAAGCCAGATAGGGTGCTTTTGATTAGAAAAACGTTTCGCGCTGCTTTAGGGAGCCGGAGGTGTAAGCTGAACTTCTATAGTCGGCGATGGCTTCGGCAGTGTCCAGTCCATCGTTTCTTGAGAAACACTCCCTTCCCGCCAGGGCAGCATCTCAAAGAAATCAGCATACGACATTCCTTTGATGATTTCATATCTTCCCAGATAGTAAATGATATCCCGTGATTGCTTAATGGTGTGCTGCTTCCCCATGGCAGCTTTGTAAAGCGCTTCACTGACCTTTTGAACCATGACGCTGCCTGCATCAATGATCCCACCCGGGTAGGCATATACCAGAATCGGGACGCCAAATTTTTCTTCCAGGGTAGTTTTTGACCGCCCGATTTCCTGTCCGTAGTAGGCTGGGTCATTGTTTCGATTGAATCCTGAACTGCCAATCTCCCAACCCACATTCATCATCTCACGTACCTGTTCAGAGGAGAGACAATTCTGTGTATCAACCTGATTCGCAACCAACATCAGGTTTCCAACCATCCCATATTTGGTCAAAATGGGGAAGGCGTTCCGATATTGCCCAAGTTTGGAGGAGTCAAAGGTAAACATCACCGGCCGCGGAGGCAGCTCCCCGCCCTCAAGTAATACTTTAACCAGTTGAGAGAGCGTAATGCTGTTGTAGCCCAGCTCGGAAAGTACTCGTACCTGCTGTTCAAATTCAGCCGAGGTGACATTAAGTGGACTCTCCCATTGGTAGAAGGGATCATCGGATGCCGAATTGGCAACATCGTTGTAATACAGGATTAAGACTTCAGCCGCACCGGCAGGATAATTTATCCAGGTGGCTGTTGGTTCGGGCGTTGGCGGCAGGGTTTCTGTTGCTGTGGGTGTGATTGTCGCAGTTTCTGTGGGAGTAAAGGTCGGAGTCGGTGGTGTCAGCGATGCAATGCGGTTATTCTCTGCCTGAATTGTTGAAGCGGCAATTGTATAAAGCACATTTGGATCAGTATTGTTATCGGGCATATTGCATGCAGAAAAAAGCATGATTATCATCAAAACGAGGGATAAATATTTATTATTTCGTGTCATAGGAACGTTTCCTCCCAAGCTGCTATTGAATAACTAAATTAATTCTACCTGATCTGCTCTTTTCAGTTTCATATAGGTGCAATCCACAAAGGAACTGCCTGAAAGTACATCAGCAGCAAGATGTTGCCAATCGCCAGAACGCCATCCATTTTCCAGTTGATCCTGGATCCCTGCATGATTTTCTCAAGCCGGATTATTTGAATTGAAGCTGTAATAATACAGAACAGTTGTGGAGAAAGCACTCGCCAATGTACACCCATCAAATTCGATAAAACAATCGCCAAAAACCCAAAGGCCAAAAACAAATGATGAACAATGATTCGGCTGTGACGGATTGCCCGTGGAAAAGACCCAACATCCGGTTGGATCATCTTATCAACTGCAGCCATTTGTCCAACAAAACGAAATGCGAGGTAAAAGAGAAATTCGGGGATAAAAAACCCAGCAAAGTAAGCGCTTTCTTTATGAAAGTCGTGATTCAACAGCACTAATAGCGCCGGGAATAGAATCACAAAAAAACCATCCATAAAATCAAGAATCCAATGATCCAGTTTTTTCTGCTGAATTTTCCAACTCAGAATGAGCAGGACAATTGCTCCAAATATAAGGAAGTTTAGTGTAAGCGGGTTTTTACTGAGACGCATCCCGATCAGGCTCAACGCAGCAATCAAAGTACCTGCTATTAACAAGCTGCGTTCGATGGAATTGTTCAAATCCATCCATTGAATGGGAACCGGTTCTTTCCAGGGAATTGTAAGGAGAGTCGCATCGTTTATTTCTTTTGCCTTAATGTTTTCCAGCATTGTCTTCAACAGCAACAGATAGCTGAACAGCAAAAAAAAGATCGCTATTAAGAATATTACCAGCACCAGCCCCCAATGGATTTCACCTCCCCAGAAATGGATAATCCCTAAAGCAACCATCATCGCTCCAGCGATCAGGGCAACTTTAATCCATGAGAATCCCGCAAAGGTATTTCTAATACTGGTGAGAATTGAGTGGATCATTTTTTCCAGCGATAACCACCGTCGACAGGAATGTCAACGCCGGTAATAAAAGGATTGTCCCAAAGGTAGTCAATTGCGCCAATAATATCATTGGGTGATCCGGGCGATTGCAACAGTGTTTTCTGGATCAGCGTATCCCAGCTTGCAACGCTGGTGTTTTCATCTTTCAAGATTAGCCCTGGAGAGACTGAATTGACTCTGATTTTTGGTGCAAAGGTTTTTGCCAGGAGGACTGTCAATTCCAACAACGCACTTTTGCTCAGCCCATAAATTCCGTACTCCGTCCAGTGCTGATAGGCAGCAGAATCGGCAATATTGACAATCAGCGATCTATCCTCGCGAGATTGCATCACAATTGCAGCTTCCTTTGCACATAACCAGGCAGCGCGCAAATTAACGTTCATCAGAGTATCCCAAGTATCCACATCAGCCTGATCCAGTCGGCTCTTCTGAAAGATGGCAGCGTTGTTCACCAGCAGTGCAAGATTTCCTTCGGCTTTCACTTTCACGAATGCCTGCATTATTTGCCCCGGTTGGAGCAGGTCCGCTTCCAGAATTTCAACGAAATTGTCACCCGCCTGCAGTTGTTGCTGCAAATGGATAATTTCATCGTTTCGATCATGACAGTGCAGCCAAATATTGAATCCACGATCAGCCAAGTGAGTGGCAATCGCTCTTCCCAGTCTGTTAGTTGCTCCGGTGACAAACGCAGAAGGTCTCATGCAAATAAATCCTGCAAAACTGCTTTCAGGTCTTGGCGACTGGTTATCGCGAAACGATCCCATTTCAGCGCCTCTCCTGCAATTGTAAACTTGCTGGAAATAACATGATTCGTTTCCAGGCAGCCGAGGCAAATGTTCGAAGTTCCACCGGTATTAACTAATGCAGTCTTACACGGGAGCTTGATTCCGCCAAGGTTGGACAGCTCACCAATCCCATAAACAATATTTGCGGGAATTGAGAAACGATAGCCTGTCATGCCTGCCTCCGAAAAGTGCTGAACAGGGCAGGTTAAGCCGCCTTCAGCATCTTTTCCGCGTTCTTTATGCGTTCAAGAACAACATCCTGTCCGATGATTTCCATACTTTCAAACAGCGGCGGGCTGATCTTTTGTCCCGTTACTGCTACACGCAATACACCAAACACCTGAGCCGGTTTTAATGCCAGTTCTTCAACTAAAGCTCGCATTTCCGGTTCGCCATGATCTTTGTCAATAACCGGCAGCGCAGACAAGATTTGATAGCTTTTCGTAGCGATATCAGCGCATTGTGCTGCGTCTAATCCCTTCTGAACCAGGTCTTCTAATTTTGGATGAACTTCCTTTTCGAAGAAGAAACCGGCAATCTTGGGTGCCTCGTCCAATCCTGCAATCCGCTCCTGGATGATGGGGGTGATTTTTTTCAACGTATCCAGATCAGCCGTGTATCCATCAGCTTCAAAGTAAGGTTGAATCCTCTGTGCCAGATCATCAATCTCAAGCATTCGGATGTGAACACCATTGAAATAGTCCAGTTTGGTGAAATTAATCGCAGCTGGCGAAGGATTGAGATGTTCCAGTGAAAAGGCATCGATCAGCTGACTCATATTGAAAATTTCGGTACGGTCGTCATAACTCCAGCCCATCAAGGCAATCCAATTCGTAACGGCTTCATCGACGTACCCGAGATCCTTTAGATCGGTCAGGAAAATAGAATATCCGTCTTTAATCAAATCTGCCGACTCACGTTTGGACATTTTCCCTTTCCCACTCGGTTTAAGGAAAACCGATAAATGGATCCAAACTGGTTCATCCCAACCGAATGCCTTTAGAATCAGGTGATGTAAGGGCAGAGTTGGGATCCATTCAGATCCGCGGATCACATGGCTGATTTTCATCAGATGATCATCCACCATTGCTGCCAGATGATAAAGCGCCCAGCCATCTGACTTTACGATAATGTAGTCGTCGATAGTCTTGTTCTCAACTGTGATCTCCCCTCTCAGCAAATCACGGACGGTTGTAGTTCCCTCTTTTGGAGTCTTGAACCGAATCACATAACTTTCTCCGGCAGCAATGCGTTTGCGTGCCTCTTCAACCGGAATATCGCGGCAAAGACCGTCATAATGAGGAAATTCTTTCCGTTGCTGCTGGAGACGCTTCATCTCACTTAAACGGTCTGTGCTGCAAAAACAATAGAAAGCATCGCCCTGGTCAATCAGTTGCTCTGCGTAGCGCTGATAAATCTCTTTTCTTTGTGACTGCCGATAAGGACCATAAGGTCCCCCTTTGTCAGGCCCCTCATCCCAGTCGATCCCCAGCCAGTGAAGCCCATCGATAATTTCCTGTTCTGCAGTTTCCACATAACGTTTCTGGTCGGTATCTTCTATCCGCAGGATAAATTTCCCGCCCATTTTTTTCACCAGCAGGTAATTGTATAAAGCCGTCCTGCCGCCGCCCAGGTGCAAACGACCGGTCGGGGAAGGGGCAAAGCGAACGCGAACTTCTTTTTGATTTTCAGACATGTTTTTCAACTTTCTATCGTTAAATTTTTGATAATCTGTTTTACAGGTTATCTTCCTTTTGTTCCTGACGCGATACAATGCTCTCTACCAGTCCAATTGCGGTTGACAAAGCCAGTGTTGAAGAACCGCCATAGCTGATGAATGGCAACGTCAAACCGGTTACTGGGAGAACTTGCAGGTTTACTCCAATATTAACCGCCATTTGGAAGGAAATCAATGTTGCTACCCCATAACAAATGAGTGCGCCAAAATAATCCGGTGCGACGCGTGCAGCACGCAGACAGCGAAACACCACGAACAGCAGCAACAGCGTAACAGTAACTGTTCCGACCAGCCCAAATTCCTGACCAAGCGCTGAAAAAATAAAATCGGTATGACGCACCTTGAGGAATCGCAGCTGAACCTGGGTTCCGTTCATATATCCCTGACCAAACCAGCCTCCAGACCCCAACGAGATGACTGCCTGGTCAACGTTATATTTATCACCGTATCGCGCTGTTTCATCCGGTGCAAAGAAAGTTCGCAGCCGGTTTAACTGGTATTCCTGGATGAATGGAATGGTATCAGGAGAGACAAACAGCCAGATTACGATTCCAATCAGGATCAAAAAGCCAACGATTCCCAAAATGAGCAGATGTTTTCCTTTCACATTGCTCACCCACAACATCGAGAACCAGATGACCATCATCACGATGGAAGTACTCATGTTCGGTTGAAGCAAAATGAAAGTTGTAATTACCATTGCAATCAGGAAGCTGTTCAGAATCCAGCGGAAATCATGGTTCGAATCCTGTCGGTCGGAAAAATACTTCGCCAGCCGTATAATCAAAATAATTTTGGCAAACTCAGAGGGTTGTAGACGAATCGGACCGATACTGAGCCATCGAGCAGAGCCAAAAGTAGCAGTACCAAAAATCCGCAATGCAAACAACAGCACAATGATCCCGATATACAACAAATTCGCAATGGAATCGAGATAGTGATAGTCAATCAGAGTCAGAACAATAATGCCGACAATCCCAATCCCAACATAGAGGATCTGGCTGTCAATGCTGACTTCCAGGTTGCCTGCAAGCGCTGACTGGATCATGATGATCCCGAAAATAGCTAGAATCACCACCACGCCAAACAGCCAATAGTCAAAATTTCGTAGAATACCTTTTCTCATGAATTTATCTTCAGCTCAGGAATTCTTGAATAACAGAGAATCTCCATTAACCACCGTTCTTTTCGAGGTCGTATTCTTTCAAAAGGAAAAAGTTGTCGATAATCCGACGCACCGTAAACCCGGCTGACTGAGACCCCTCTTTTCCGTTATACAGGAATACGACTACAGCCACCTCAGGATTATCGTACGGCGCATATCCCACTGTCCAGGCATGTGAAGGCCATCTGCCAAACTGGCACAACCCTTTGCTGTTTGCAATATCGTCACAGTATTCCGCTGTTCCGGTTTTGGCAGATGAATCATGGGTATCCCCTTCAAATGCCATTTCGGCGGTACCGCCTGGTTGGGTAACCAGGCGCAACCCCTGCCTCGTCAGCTCAACCACATGAGGATCGACCGTCTTAAACTCTCCCGTTTCCTGATCATCCTGATCGTAAACCATGATTTTAGGATCTTTGGTGATATCCCAAAGCATTTGCGGCGTAAAAGGCAGAATCACGTTCCCCCGGGGATCCAACACTTCCCTGATGATAGTAGGTTTCACATGAATTCCCTGATTTGCAACTGTGACAAATGATCCAAGCACCTGAAGAGGAGACGCGTTGATATATCCCTGCCCCATCGATGCAAGGTAGGTATCACCTGTCGCCCAGGACTCTCCACGATTTACCCGTTTCCAGGTACGGGTTGGAATCATTCCGGTTTCCTCACCGGTCAGTTCGATGCCGGATATTTCACCATACCCCAGCGCATGAGCGTACTGTCCGAGCAGGTCAATGCCCAGTCCTTTCGGGACTTCATCCTGAAAGCCGCCGCCGACCTTGTTGAAATACAGGTTGCAGGACCAGGCAAGCGCATGAATATAATCCACCTGCCCATGGCCAGTTCGCACGTGACAGACGTATTCCTGCTGCGACCCAGGATCGTTAGGCGAGAAACTGTTCTGAACAAAAATGTGTCCCGGGCAGTTGATGAACTGGTCAGGGGAAACAATATTTTCATTAATTGCACCAATCCCTGTAACAATCTTAAATACGGATCCCGGAGGCTGTGCCACCTGAGTAACGTGGTTGAGCAACGGTTTTGACTGATCCAATGATAATTGTTGATAATAATAAGAAGGAATATAGCGGGTCATGCGGTTGTTTTCGAAGGTGGGTTCAGAAACTAACGCCAGCACCTCACCGGTCTGCGGATTCATCACCATAGCCGCGCCATCATAGGTCAAAGGGCCAGTCAGATTACGCTGATTCCAGTATTCCATCGTATCGAGCAAAGCTGCTCTTGCGACCTGTTGTAAGCGAACATCAATCGTAAGTTTTATGTTGTAACCGGCTACCGGATCCAAGGGTGGTTCCAAATCACGTTTTTCCAGCCCCGCCACATCTACTTCTACAACGCGGTGTCCGTTCTTTCCCGACAGCAAATCCTGCAAAGAAGATTCAACGCCTGCATAACCATATTTGTCTTTGTCCAACAGGAACCCGCGATTCTCCATGTCATCGGCAACGATGTTGGGAATTGGCCCCAGAAAGCCGACCACCTCAGAGGTGTCATATCCGGTTGGATATTCACGAATCGAATTGACACGTACGCCAACCCCTGGCATATTCTCGGACATTTCCAAAACCCGCCGTGCAATTTCTTCAGTTACGTCGCACTTGATCCCTGTTTCCTGGTACGGGCTCAATGAACCCGAAATATAGACAATCTGTGTGATTCCGAAATCAGTTCCACATTCGCTGTACAAACGCACGGTTTCTTCATTGATTTCGCCGTTATTAACCGGCACTTCGATGATTTCAGAGAGAACCCGATAAATCCGCTGTGTATCCCCTTCATCTGCCGGGAGGTTTGCAGGCGTGATGACAATATCGTAAGTCGGCACATTGCGCGCCAGGACTACATTATTGCGATCATAAATAATTCCGCGCGTGGTTTGCTCACGAATTATGGTGATCCTATTTTCATCGGCGAGTGCTTTGTAATACTCTCCTTCCACAATTTGAATCATAAACAACCGATAAAAATAAAACAGGAATACCAACGCCAGTACGATGTAAAAAGCTACAAATCTTGAATTCTTAAAATCGAGTTTGTTCGAATCCCTGTTGAAGTTCAAACTATTCCACATCCTTTCGCCGGCATATTGCCGATGCCAGGTCGTTTAACAAACCGTAGACCGGAATCGCCAGCAATAAGTTCAATGTCAATGAGGGAATTATAATTTGTGTCAACGCTAGGTTAAAATCGATCGTATTTACGCTGAAATTTAAGATTCCATAAGATATCCCTGCGCTGATCAGCGATCCGAAGATTGTAACCAGCAGCATCAGGATCAGTGGCATTTGCCAGAAAAAAGTCTTCAAAAAAAGAATAAATAACCAGACTATTCCATAAATTAAAAAATATCCATAAAAGGGAATTGCCGACAGATAGGTCATAATGATGGCGCCTGAGACTGCCCATGACCATGAGAAAGAAGTGTTTGGATTGAGAGACCAGGCGATAATTATCAGTAGAATCAGGTCAGCGGAACCATTCAAAATATGAATTCGGCTGAAGACGGTCGCCTGGAAGATTCCTGCTATAACCATGACAGGGAAAGCAGAGAGTACTTCTAACATTTACGCTCGATCATGGCATCAATGGCGCGATATTGGATGGGCGGAAATTCGCAACCACCAACACAGCTGTCAGGTTCATAAAGTCTTCGGATGGCTGCAGGGAGGCTGACTGGAACAGTTCATTTTCCAGTTTATTCACATTCAGGATTGTTCCAATGGTAATATCCGCCGGATAGTTTCCACCCAGGCCTGAAGTTTGAACGGTCTGTCCCGGCTCAATGGTGTATTCCTGACTGACCATCTCAATCGTGATATCCGAAGTTACCGACCCACGAACGACGCCATCAATGTCTTCTCCAACAATTTTTGAATTTACCAAGGCAGCATTATCGGTAATTAACTGAACACGCGCCGCAGAAGCAGTCACAGCATCGACTCTGCCAACCAGCCCTTTTTCGGTAACAACCGGCATATTATAGGCAATCCCATCATCTGAGCCCTTATCAATCAGAATATATTGCAGGAACGGGCTTGGATCCCGGCCAATTACCTTGGCAGCAATGTACGTTTCTTCAGGACGTCCACGCGCAAACCCGAGCAACGAATAAAGAATGTCAGCTTCGCGCAGATCCTGTTCCAGCTGAATGATCTGTGTCTGCAACAGCGATACCTGGTTTTGCAGCGACTGATTTTCCGATCTCAAGCTGACCACATCACGCGGAATGGTAAAGAATTCATAGATAATTTGAACCCGTTCTGACACCCAGGTTTGAAGCTGGATGACAGGGTCAATCAAGCTTTCCATTGTCGATGTCAGGTAGCCGCTCAAAGCCAGCATCACCATCCCAATTGCAATCAGAAACAGCACGATTCTTCGCCAGTTATTTCTAAGCATGTTCATATTTATGTTCTATTATACTGATTGAGCCAGGAATTGTTTTATCGTCAAACCTTAAGGAAATTTGTTTTTTATCGTTGACTCGAAAAGCGATCAAGGCTGGCAGCGAATTGATCGATGGTAGTGGCATTTTCCAAAACCATCCCGGCACCGCGTGCAACGCACGTCATCGGATCTTCCGCTACCCATACGCGAATGCTGAGCTCATCGTTAAGCCGCTCAGCCATTCCCAGAATCTGCGAACCACCTCCGGAGAGACAAATGCCAGTTTCGATCAGGTCAGCGACCAGTTCCGGCGGCGCTTCATCAATTGCATCTTTGATAGTGTCCACTATGACCTGAATGGAACTTGAAATGGCATCACGAATCTCAACGCTGGATACTTCAATCGCTTCAGGTAATCCTGTCACCAGGTTACGACCACGGATCACCATGGTCCGTTCCATTTGCAACGGGTGGGCAGAGGCAATCGAGATTTTAGTTTGTTCAGCCATGCGCTCGCCGATGAACAGGTTGTAGCGGTTACGGATGTAATTCAATATATCCTGGTCGATTTCATCACCGGCTACGCGCAATGATCGCGAAACGACAATCTCATTCATGGAAAGGATCGCAACTTCAGTTGTACCACCGCCAATGTCAACAACCATAGTGCCGCGAATTTCATTAATCGGCAAACCAATCCCGATCGCTGTCGCCTTTGGCTCTTCGATCAGGAACACTTCACGTGCGCCGGCAGCCATGGCAGCATCGAAAACCGCCCGGCGTTCAACATCGGTTGCCCCGCTGGGGATGCCAATCACAACCCGTGGCCGCGGGAAAGGCGCGATCGTCTGTTGATGAGCTCGACCAATAAAATAACCCAACATTGCCTGTGTGATTTCAAATTCAGAAATAACGCCATCGCGCATTGGTCTGACGACCATCAAGCTGGCTGGCGTCCGCCCCAGCATTTCCTTAGCTTGTGCGCCGATGGCAACTGGATGTCGAGATCGTTTTTCAACCGCAACCCAGGTTGGTTCGTTGATCACAATGCCCTTGCCGCGCACATACACCAGCGTATTGGCCGTACCGAGATCGATACCAATATCCAGTGAAAATAAGCCCATTAACCAATTTAATGGATTAAACGCCAAGCGACTTCTCCAAATGTGTCTGGATTCTTAAATAAATTGAATGATCGAAATTCAAATGAATTCTCAGGGGCAAAATCTCGAAAAAGATTTGATCCATCATAACATGCTGATTATACCAAATTGATCTGAACAAACATTGCATCCTGTGGTTTTTCGCTGAGAACTGTATAATTCATTTTATGCTGGGAAAAAGATTAATTCAGATTTGGGTAAATTATCTTAAGAGTCAACTGGTTTTGATGGTTTTCATTGGCGTTTTGACCTATCTTTTTGCCAGGGTGGTCGGCTTACCGTATGCATTGCTGATGGCAACGCTGGCGATTATTGGCGAGGGTATTTCACAAATCGGGCCAATTTTCGCTACTATCACAGCCGTAATAGTAGCTCTATTAAAGGGATCCACCGTGCTGAATGTCGAAAACTGGATTTTCGCGCTCATCATTTTAGCCGGTTATATACTGATTCAACTATTGGAGAACTGGATCATCAAGCCAAAAGTTGTTGGCTCCATGCTGAATTTAAATCCCTGGCTTGCACTGATCGGATTGATTATCGCAGGCGCAATCTTTGGAATTCCCGGAGTACTGCTCGTCACCCCGGTGATGGTCAGCATTCGCGAGATTGTCCATTATTTCTTCTACGAAAATCGAAATCCTCCACAATCACCAGCAATGCCATGAGTCAGACCCCACTACTTGAATGCGTTCCAAATTTTTCTGAAGGCCGAAATGAACGGGTACTCCTGGCGATCCGCACCGCGATTGAAAATGTTCAGGAAGTCAAACTGATCAACGTTCATGCAGATGGCGATCACAACCGCTCGGTATTCACAATGCTTGGCAGTCCTGCTCCCCTTAAGGAAGCGGCTTTTCAGGCAACCCGTACGGCAGCTTCCCTGATCGATTTGCCAAATCACGAAGGATGTCATCCGCGCATCGGAGCGACTGACGTCATCCCTTTCATACCTGTCCGGAACGCAAGCATGCAGGATGCGGTCAATCTCGCCATCGATACTGGTTTTAGAATTGCCACTGAGCTTTCGATCCCGGTTTATCTTTATGGGCAAGCTACGCGCAACCCTTTCCATCGCAAACTCGTCAACCTAAGGCGCGGTGGTTACGAAAACCTGCAATATCGAATCGATACCGAGCCGGATATGTTGCCTGATTTTGGTCCGGTTCAGGTTGGAACAGCTGGTGCAACGGTTGTTGGTGCACGTGACTATTTGATCGCGTTCAATGTCTTTTTGAAAAGCGACGATCTGGCATTATCGAAACAAATTGCAAAACAGGTGCGCGAATCATCGGGCGGATTACCGGGAGTACAGGCGCTCGGGATGATAGTGAAGAACATGGCACAGGTTTCCATGAATCTGACTGATTTCAAGAAAACCTCCCTGATGACCCTTTTTGAAGCTGTTAAAACCGCTGCCGAACAACACAATACTGCGGTGAACTACAGCGAACTGGTTGGTTGTCTTCCCCAGGCTGCGATTGAGAATATCGATGTCGAAACGCTTCAACTGATCGATTTTTCGCCTGATCGGATTCTGGAAACGCATTTTCCCACCTTTGACTGTGTTAATGGATAAAGCAACTATACAAAATCCTTTTTTACCGTACCTGTAATCAACAGCCTTCTCTGCATATCAAGACCACTCCTGTCGTGTCTCAACTGTCTGCGCTTACTTTTAGTATATAATCGATAAAATGGGAAAGATATATGAGTGAACAACGTTTACCGTCATATGGCGGACAGGCTTTAATCGAAGGTGTGTTGATGCGCGGAAGCAAATATGTGGTTGCTTCGATGCGTCGTCCAGATGGGGAAATTGAGCGTGTTGAAGAAGCGCTGGGTGGCATTTATAAGACCAAAATCCGCGACATTCCAGTCATGCGTGGCTTGGTAATTCTCTGGGATTCATTAGGGTTAGGGTTGAAATATCTGACAGTCTCAGCGAATGTGCAAACTGGTGAAGAGGAAAAGATTGAGAAGTCAGAGATGGTCATCACGTTGATCATCTCGCTGGCAATCTCCGTTTTGTTGTTCTTTGTTGCTCCCGCCTGGCTCGGCCAATTGATGAAAACAAAACTGGGAATTTCGCAGGCGCTCAGTAATATCTTTGAAGGGTTAATCCGTCTGCTGATTGTGATCGGTTACATGGTTTTGGTATCAAGGATGGAAGAAATCAAGCGTGTATTCCGTTACCATGGTGCCGAGCATAAAACGATCAACGCCTTTGATAACGGCTGCCAAATCACCATCGAGAATGTACGCGCGCAGTCCCGGCTCCACCCTCGCTGTGGCACCGCATTCATGGTTACCGTCGTTTTGATTTCAATCATCCTTTTTATCATTATCGGGCCGTTGACACCCACAATGACTTCCAGGCTTATCAGCCGCATTATTCTGATTCCGGTCATTTCCGGGATAGCTTATGAATATATTCGCTGGAACGCAAAACACCTCTCCAACCCGATTGTCAAGCTCCTTTATTACCCGAATCTTGCCGTCCAGAAAATTACAACGGCGGAACCGGATGACAGCATGTTGGAATGTGCCATCTCTTCTTTTCTGCGTGTGTTGGAGCTGGAGAATGTGAAGAATGAAACGCTTACTGAGGCAAACGGTGAGAAAAAAGCCTGTGTTCCTGTTGAGAAGAATACTTCTCTTTAGAATCTGATGAGCAGGTGGCAGGTAATTCTTA
Organism: Chloroflexota bacterium; assembly: GCA_012799995.1. GTDB lineage: Bacteria > Chloroflexota > Anaerolineae > Anaerolineales > Anaerolineaceae > Flexilinea. The sequence goes on from JAAZKE010000025.1 coordinate 57,024, forward strand.
CTTCTGTATTGTGTACCTTCTTAGTTGGTGGATTAATCCTGCTTCTGAGCAGCCGTCCACGAGGAGAACCGCTCATTTTAAGCACAGTCAACCATGACAATCGAATCGTATACGAAATATATGGAGCAGTAGCCTCACCGGGCGTTTATCATTCCACACAGGGTTTGCGCGTAATGGATGCAGTTGAAAATGCCGGCGGTACGCTTGATTCAGCGGACAGCGAGAACAGCGGACTTGCCCGACGAATCAACGACGGAGATATCATAATCATCCCAACCATAGCACCTTATCAGGCAACAATCACCTTAAGTATCAAAACTGGAACAGCCAGGTTGAACCTGAATTTAGCTACGCTTGAGGAAATGATGACCTTACCCGGGATTGGCGAAAAAAAAGCGCAAGATATAATTGACTATAGAGAGAAATTGGGTGGTTTCAAAGAGGTTGCCGATTTACTGGATATTCCCGGATTCGGAGAAAAAACTATTGAACAGTTTTATGACCTCGTTTTGGTAGAATAGGAGCTGATTATTATGACAATCAAGCAACAACTGGAAGAGAACTTGAAAGAAGCGATGAAGTCTCAGGACGAAGATCGGAAACGTGTATATCGCGTCGTCCTCGCATCGATAAGATATCTGGAAAAAGAACAGGGGAAACCGCTGGATGACCCCGCAACGGTCGAAGTCCTGCAAAAAGAAATCAAAATTCGCCGTGAAATGATCGCAGACGCACTGAAAGCAGATCGTCCGGAATCGATTGAGGAAAAAGAGCTCGAAATAAATCTGATCGAAACCTTTCTGCCAAAACAGCTCAGCGAAGATGAAATTAAAGAAATCGTACAAAAGACAATTGCAGAAGTTGGCGCTGTCAGCCCTGCTGATATGGGGAAAGTAATGAAAGCGGTTTTACCTCAAGTAAAAGGACTTGCACCGAATGATCAGGTGAGCAGAACAGTTCGGGAGCTGCTTCAATAATCATGGAACAATCAGTGATTGAGAGTAAAGGACAACCCAAGGATTCCTCATTTGTTCGAATCCTGATCTTCAGCACTGTCGTGATTGCCTCATTCGCTCTTTTATCGCTGCAAATTTCCATCCGCAAAACCAGCTACAGCCTCCAGATTGGTGATGTAGCCACACAGGAAATTCTTGCCCCCCGCACAATAACGTATCAGAGCAAGATTCTTACAGACCAGGCAAAAAACGATGCCGAAAGCATGGTCAGCGCCGTCTACCTCCCCGCCGACCCCACCATTTCCCGCAATCAGGTTCTATACATGCGGTCATCCTATCAATTCATGTCCGTCGTCAGGGGAGATGCTTACGCTACCCGTGAGCAAAAAATCGATGACATCCAGAAATTGAACCTGGTCAGATTGGATGAACTGACTATCGGGGAAGTATTGGATCTGAGTGATGAAGACTGGTTGTTGGTCCAATCTGAAAGCCAGCGGATTCTTGAACAGATCATGCAGAATTCGATTCGCGAGGATCGCGTCAACCAGGAACTTGAGTCGATCCCAACCATGATCGATTATCAGATTGATCCTAAACTTACCGATCTGATCGAGAATTTGACCAGAAGGTTCGTTGTCCCCAACAGCATATATAGTGCCGAGCTCACAGAAGAGCGCAAGATTGAAGCACGTGACAGTATTCTTCCGCGCGAACGTACCTTCGTAACCAATCAGATTGTGGTTTCCAGAGGCCAGATTATCACCGAACTGATTTTTGAGGCGCTGGATGAAATGGGTCTGGTTTACTCGAAAAACGACGACCGCAAGATCATTTCTGCCGGGTTGCTGGTAATCGGTTTATCCCTTTTTGCGCTGCTGTTTTTTACCAGTGGAAAGCGTCATAGAGAACTGAACCTCCGGGCTTGCCTGTTGATGGGGGGATTATATCTCGCTTATCTTTTCAGCGCCCGGCTTTTCATCCCCAACCGGGCAGTGGTCCCGTTTATTTTCCCAATGGCATCGTTGGGATTTACGATTGCCTCGCTCAATGGCAGTCTATACGGCATGATGATTTCCATCATAATCGGATTGCTCGTTCCTTATGATTTCCAATACGCAATTACCTATGCAACCTATTACATCATCACTTCGCTGGTGGGGATCATCGTATTGAAAAAAGCACGCCAAACCTCAAGTTTCTTCTGGGCAGGTTTGGCTTCAGGAATCATCGGGATTCCAATCGTGATTGGCTATCATCTGACAACCAAGGGAACCGATATGGTCGGCGCATTGACACTTTCGGCAGCGTCCCTCAGCAGCGGTCTGCTCTCAACAGGGATGACTATCATTTTCCAATACTTATTTTCAAAATTTGTCGGCGTTGCCACCTCTCTGCAACTGATGGAGATCATCCGTCCGGATTCACCGCTTCTACAGATGATCCTGAACACAGCCCCTGGAACCTATCAGCATTCGTTGATGGTTGCCAATTTGGCAGAACAGGGGGCAAAAGCGATCAACGCCGATCCGCTGCTTGTTCGGGCTGGAGCGATGTATCACGATGTTGGAAAAGCATTAAATCCATCGTTTTTCGTCGAAAATCAGATTTCAGAGAATTTGAATTTGCATGAGGACATTACCCCCAAAGACAGCGCGAAAATGATCATCCAACACGTGTATGATGGAGTATCACTGGTCAAAAAATATCAGCTTCCGGAAGTGATTGTGAATTTCGTTCTTGAGCATCACGGCACGAACGTTACCCGATATCAACTAAACCGGGCTGAAATGGAAAACGATGAAGACGAAGAGCTTGACCTCAGTGATTTTACTTACCCGGGGCCAAAGCCCCGCTCAAAAGAAACCGCGCTCGTGATGCTCGCTGACACCTGCGAAGCGCGTGCACGCGCTGATCGACCACGCAATGATGATGAGATTGAACACCTGATTAAAGATGTGATCGATTACTACAGTACCAACGGTCAATTGGATCTGACCCCATTAACATTATTTGACCTCACAAAAATTCGCGAATCTTTTACCCGGGTTTTGCGCAACACCTATCATCCCAGGATGAAATATCCAGAAGATAACCGAAAAAAATCGGTTTCGAAAAAAAATGATCCAGTAGTACAAGATACTGGTCAGATTGTCACGAAAACCGAAACAGGTGCGCAAGCCACAGCCTCCGAAAAACAGCAGGAAATTTTATGATTCATATCTACAACCGCACCGGTACAACCGGACTGCCCTTAAATCGAAAACGCTACATTGAAATAACTACAACAATTTTAGGGGATTCAAAACAAAGCCTTTCCGATCTCACGCTGATTTTCGTCGATGCATCTGAAATTAAACAACTCAATCATGAATTTCTGGACAATGATGACATCACCGATGTCCTGTCCTTTCCAGCAGATGGGGAAATTGATCCTGAAAGCGGAAGAGCATATCTCGGGGACATCTTGATATGCTACCCTCGTGCGCTTGAGCAGGCTGATCGCGCCGGTCACACTGTCGGAAATGAGATAGAACTGCTCCTTATTCATGGACTCTTACACTTGTTAGGCTACGATCACATAGAGGCAGAAGAAAAAGAGGAAATGTGGGCTTTACAGCGACATTATCTTGATCATTTTAATATCGAGCTCAATCATGAACCGGGTGAGGTTGATGAAGATCCCGCAGAAGAAATTTAATCTGCGCGCTTTTTCCCACGCCTGGGATGGAATTAAAGCCGTTGTTACAGAGGAACCAAATTGTAAAGTCCATGCTTTTTTCACAGTAGTGGCTATCCTGGCTGGTTTCTTTTTCAAGTTAAGTCTGATTGAATGGGCTGTGATTTTAATGGCCATTGGATTTGTTTGGGCAATGGAGGCAATTAATACTGCAATCGAACACACAGTGGATCTCTGCGCCAGCGAATACAAGCCAGCAGCAAAGGCAGCTAAAGATGCTGCGGCAGCAGCAGTTCTGTTTGCGGCTGTTACCAGTATGGTTTTAGGTATAGTGATCTTTCTGCCAAAATTTCTCGCTTTGATTCGAAGTAACTAAAGATTGATTTCGCAAACATAAAAAGTCCTCTGCACCAATTCAATTTCTATGTTAGAATGGTAAAGTTTGATTTGCTGAAAAGCATTTCTTTCCATTTCCGGCCTGACCGGAAATAATCCCACGGAAAGGAGGATACTGCAATGCGCACATACGAAATCGTTATCATTGCGAATCCTGAACTTGATGAAGAATCCCTGAACGGAATCATTGAAAAAGTCAGTTCCTGGATTACCGACGGTGGCGGCGAAATTGAAAAAGTCGATCACTGGGGTAAACGCAAGCTGGCTTACCAGATTCAAAAGCAGCGTGAAGGTGACTATTACCTGATTACTGCAAAGATGGAGCCAAGCGCTGTTAAAGAATTCAATTCGAATATTAAGTATGTTGAAAACATCATTCGTTCGATGGTTTCATTAGTGGAAGAGAAAAAGATTGAGAATCGTCAGGAACCGATTCAGGAGTAAAAATGAGTGAAGAAACGAACATGGAGCACGAATACAGAGGGGGACGAAAGTTTATTGCCCGTCCGAAAATCTGTCAATTTTGCTCAGAAAAAGATTTGGAAATCGATTATAAAAATGTCGATCTACTGAGACGCTATGTCACTGAAGACGGAAAAATCCGCCCAAGAAGACAGACAGGGACCTGTGCCAAGCACCAACGTGCTGTTGCCGCTGCTGTCAAAAAATCACGCTTTATTGCACTGATCCCGTACACGTCAGAACCTTACCAGGATGTTGTACGCTGATTCTTGCGTTTTGATTTGAGAAAATAGGGCATGGAAAACCTCTGTGCCCTATTTTACTAAGGAGTGTATATGTCAAAAAATGTGAAAAATCAAACACAACCCATGCGGAGAATGAACAAAGAAACACGCTCCAGGCATGAGAAGGATCAGAAGAAATTAAAATGGTTGAAGATTGGCGCTGGTATTATCGGTGCGTTGATCATCCTGCTGATCCTGGCAGGAATCTTTTATGAGTATCAGTACAAGCCGAACAAAGTTCTGGGCAGGGTTGAAAACGACAAGATAACTGTTACAAACTTTCAGGAATACGTCCGCTATCAACGTGTCAACATTATCAGCAACTACAATTACATGTCGCAGCTTTATCAAATGATGGGTATGCCGATGGATGAAAACACCAAAGCAGAATATGAGTCCCAGTTGTCACCAGCTTATGCAGTAATCCTGGGACGACAGGCTTACACTACCATGATCAACAATCTGGTGATGAAACACGCAGCGAAAGCAATGGATATATCCGTCAGTGATGATGAAATTGAAGCTGAGATGAAGAACATGTGGGGGTATTTCCCCAATGGAACTCCCACTCCACAGCCCACTGCTGTGCCGTATGTCAACACTCCGACAGTCTCCGCAGAACAGATTGCACTGTTAAATTACACTCCGACCCCAGTTGCAACCGCAACCGGTAGCGCACTGACTTCCCTGACCGAGGAGTCCGGTCCAGAAGCTCTCTTATCAACAGAAACCCCAGTTGCTACGCAAACTCTTGTGCCAACGGAGACTCCCGAGCCAACTCCGCAGGGAGAACCGACTGAAACGCTTCAACCAACCCCCAGTTTGACACCCACGTCTTATACGGAAGAAATGTATAAGGAAAATGTGGCAAATCAGTTCAAGAATAATCAATATTATTCTGAAGCCTTCTTCAAACAACAGGTTTCCTATCAGTTGCTTGAAGATAAGGTGAAGAAGTCGCTGGAAGCGGGAATTACCCGCGAAGCGGACATGGTTTGGGCACGGCATATTCTGGTTGAAACTGAAGAAGAGGCCAAAGCGGTAATTGAGCGACTCGACAATGGCGAGGATTGGAACGTGGTTGCTGCTGAAGTATCTCTGGATGAAGCAAACAAAAACAATGGTGGAGATTTGGGCTGGTTTACAAAAGGATCGATGGTTGCTCCTTTCGAAACCGCCGCATATGAACAGAAAATTGGAACATACAGCCAGGAACCTGTGAAAAGCGACTTCGGCTACCACATCATTCAGATTATTGGACATGAGGTACGCCCGCTGACATCAACACAATATCAGACCGCGATCACCACTGCATATTACAAGTGGCTTGAGGAAGAGAAAGCCAAACTGAATGTCACAGAATCGAATGACTGGATGGAATTCGTTCCTACCGAACCTGCATTCTCACCTTTCTAACTGGAGCTTACATAAAAAGAAGCGTTCGGAAAAGATTCGAACGCTTCTTTTTATTTCAATAGTGCAAGGTTACTTCACTTCATTTCCAGGCTTCTCAGCTTTTTTCCGCGGTGTTTTTTCATTTTTCGTTACGGTCATCACCGGCTTCACACCGCCAAATACGATTTCAATAACCTGGCTCATGTGATTGACGGGATGGATTTCCAGTTCTTTCAGTTCCGCCTGTGGTAATTCACTTAAATCTTTCATATTTTTCTCAGGCAGAACAATTGTGTTAATGCCGACACGATGGGCTGCCAGCATTTTTTCCTTAATCCCGCCAACTGGCAGAACATTCCCCCGTAAGGTTATCTCCCCAGTCATCGCAACATCTTTTTTCACCGGAAAATTTGTCATCGCAGAAAGAACTGCTATTGCCAAGGTAATTCCGGCACTGGGCCCATCCTTGGGAACAGCACCTTCAGGAAGATGAATATGAACATCGGTCTTCTCAAAATAATCTTTCGGAATCTGATATTCTTTCGATTTTGACTTAATGTAGGAAAGAGCAGCCTGCGCAGATTCCTGCATTACCTCACCAATCTGTCCGGTAATTGTCAGGTTCCCTTTCCCTTCATAAATCAACGCCTCAACGGTTGTGATGTCACCACGATTGTTTGTCCATGCCATCCCGGTGGCAACGCCAATTTCATCTTGTTTCTCTTTTTCCGATTGAAAAAATACCGGAGGCCCCATATATTTTTCCAGATCCTCAGGTTTCACAATCCTGTCATACGATTTTTGAGTCGCCTTCAGCCGTGCAATTTTTCGGCAGATTTTCCCAATTTCGCGTTCAAGGTTGCGAACGCCTGCTTCACAGGTGTATTCGCGAATCAGGCATTTGATCGTTTGATCCTCAAATTGCACATCCTCCGGATCCAGACCATTCTCTTCGATCTGCCTGGTTATCAAGTACTCCTTGGCAATTGTCACTTTTTCTTCTTCGATGTACCCTGGGAATTCAATGATTTCCATGCGGTCGAGCAGCGCGTCAGGGATGTTATCGGCATTGTTTGCCGTGGTAACAAACATTACCTTCGAGAGATCATAATCCACCTCAAGATAGTGGTCCGAAAATTTATCATTCTGTTCCGGATCAAGGACTTCAAGTAGAGCAGAAGCCGGGTCGCCGCGGTAATCGTTACCCAGTTTGTCAATCTCATCCAGCATAAACAGCGGATTGGTCGTTCCCGCTTTTTTCATCGTTTGCAAAATTCTGCCCGGCAGTGAACCGATGTAGGTGCGGCGATGTCCTCTGATTTCCGCTTCATCACGCACACCGCCCAGCGAAATACGAACAAAGACCTTCTCCAGTGCCTCAGCAATGGACTTGCCAATTGAGGTTTTACCGGTTCCTGGCGGCCCCACAAAACAAAGAATGGGTTGCTTTTCTTTCTTCGGTTTCAGGCTTTTTACCGCGATATATTCAAGGATGCGGTCTTTAGCTTTCTCCAGTCCGTAGTGATTGCGGTTCAACACCTCCTCCGCATGTTTTACATCCAGATTGTCAGCAGTCTTGACCTCCCATGGCAGGTCAAGCAACCAGTCAAGATAGGTGCGCGAAACGCTCGTTTCCGGTGACATCGGGGGAATTTGTGACAGTCGCTCAAATTCTTTAAGTGCCACCGCTCGTGCTTCATCACTCAATTTTGTCTGATCGATCCGCTCGCGCAATTCGTTCATTTCGCGCGTGTAAACATCCTCTTCATTTAATTCCTGCTGAATTGCTTTCAGTTGTTCGCGCAGATAATACTCACGTTGGTTTTTGTCCATCTCATTTTGTACCTGCGAGCTTATTTTGTTCCCCAGTTCCAGCACTTCCAGTTCTTCCGCCAGGAACTGATTCAGCAATACCAGGCGATTCAAAGGATCAATCTCCACAAGAATCTGTCTCCGTTTTTCCACTGGAAAGGATATTGTGGTCGTGATCATATCAGCCAGCCAAGACGGTTCTTTGATCGTTGCGGCATACATGCTTGCTTCATCCGGGATTTTGCGATCCAATGCCACACATTTTTCGAACAGGTCCAACGTAGTCCGAATTAAAGCTTCTAACTGTTTTGTTCTTCTGACTTTTTCATCCACAACTTGTGCCCGAACCATGAGGAACGGTGTTTTTCGCACCACTTCCCTGATGATCACACGTCGTCTCCCCTGCACCAGCGAAGAAAAGTGCTCATCAGGCAAATTAACAAGTCGCCCAACTGCGATTTCAAGTCCTACCGGCTGAAAATCTGCTTTGGACATAGGATTCTGCTTTGCAGGATTCTTGGCAATCAATGTAACAATTGTTTGATCACAGTCTATTCCGTATTGGATCGCTGCCAGGCTCTTTTTTTTATTGATGAACACCGGTGTAATCATCTTGGGGAATAAAATGTTTTCATACAGCGGAATCGCTGCAGCAATAAATTCATCATGCTCATCCAAGTCTGCATCCGGAATACGGAATAATTCTTCTGTTCTCTGACTTAAGTTTGTAGTGAATTCCGAAGCGATGTCTTTATCGTCTAACCAGTTTTTTGAACTCATTTTTACTCCAAACCTTTATCCTCTTTGAAATACGCTAAAGAGGGATGTTTTTTCATCCAAATTGAGCGAAAGCCACCAGCAATAAACAGGCTTCCAGTTACAACGATGATTTCTTTCGCATCGCAGCTCTCGACCATTTCTACCGCCATTTCCAGCTTTTCTGCAATAATAACCTCTGGATGGTCTGTTTTGGACAAAGCAGCCATCTTTTGGGAAGACAGAGAGCGTGGATGTTCTGAACGGGTCAAAATTATTTTTTCAGTCAGCGATGAGATTTTCTCAAGCATCGCCTGATACGGTTTGTCTTCAGATACACCAAAAACAAGGTTGATTCTTTCTCCCGGATAAACTTTTCGAATAGTGTCAATAAGAGATGTGATCGAATCCAGATTGTGCGCCCCATCCAATACAATCCGTGGATTCTCATTGATCAGCTCAAAGCGACACGGCCAGAACACCTGTGAAAATCCGTTATGAATTGCTTCTATTGGAATATCAAAACCCATTTCCGCCATTTTTTCCAACGTTGCAAATGCAATTCCGGCGTTGGTAATCTGATGATCTCCCACCATCCCCAATTGGAGGTCTATCGCTTTTTCAGAATCATCAGAATCAGCGTTACTCTCAATCTGATCCTCTTTTCTCGCGATCATTATTCTTTGGCTATACGCATCATTGATGTTTCCGTGAAGAATATAATGCCTGGTAACATCAGTTAACGCTGCTTCCCTATCTTCAGCCACACGCTTAAGAACAGTTAATGCTTCCCCGGATTTTTGCATTGTTATCACAGGGACTCCCCGCTTTATAATTCCAGCTTTTTCTCCTGCAATCTCGGCGATGGTATTTCCGAGAAATGCTGTGTGATCAAGCGATATCGGGGTGATAACAGAAATAATCGGAGTCAAAACGTTGGTAGAATCCAACCTGCCGCCCAGTCCAGTTTCTATAACCGCTATTTCAATCCCTTTTTTCTTAAAGTACAGAAACGCCATGGCAGTCATAATATCGAAGGAACTGGCAGGGTTGTGCGGATCAATCGCGTCCATCACGAAATTGCCATTTTCAACGACATCCTCGTCAGAAATCATAAGCCCATTTTGCTGGAACCGTTCGTTGAAACGGATCAGATGCGGGGAGGTATACATTCCAGTACGATAGCCCGCTGAGAGCAACACCTGATAGATCAATGCGCAGACGGACCCTTTCCCTTTTGTTCCTGCGACATGGATGGACTGAAACGAATTCTGTGGGTTTCCCAGACGCTCCAGTAACTCAGTAATTCTCGCTAAAGAAAAAACAGCGGAGGTCGTCTCCCCCGCGTGAACCAGGCTGTAATCAACGTAAGAATAAAGTCGATCCAGCGTAGCATTATAAGCCGTTTGTCCTACTGCCATAGAGGGAATTTTACCTTACAAACACGCTTGCTACATCATAGATATCTGAATCATGAGTTCTGTTTTGAATCGTTTTCAACGTATTTCCGTTCTATTGGGTTCCTTTCGGTTATTATTGAATTCTATTTTTACGAATTGAATTCTATTTTATGGAGAGAGAACGTTTGATGATTTCCAGGGAATTATCAGAATCGGATGAACGAGAATACGAACGGCGAATGGCACCGATCGAAAAACTGCTTTTGAAGGTGCAACGACCCGGCAGATACGTGGGCGGTGAATTCAACTCCATCATAAAAAAGCCGGATAGTTCAACAACTCGGGTCGCGCTGGCATTTCCGGATATTTACGATCTTGGAGTTCCTAATCTGGGGCTGGCCATTTTTTACGACCTGCTCAATCGGGATCCCTCTATTTGGGCTGAACGCACCTTCTCCCCATGGGAAGATATGGAAGCTGAAATGCGGGCTGCGAACATCTCCCTCTTTACGTTGGAGAGCAAAACCCCAGTTTCTCAAATGGATATTCTGGCAATTACCATCCCATATGAATCTCTCTATACCAATGTTTTGAACCTGATTGATTTGGCAGGACTGCCCATTTATGCTGCAGAACGTTCCAGCGATCACCCTCTGATCATTGCCGGCGGGCATGCCACCTTTAATCCTGAGCCAATGTCGCCATTTATTGATGCATTTGTGATCGGTGAAGGAGAGGAAATTTTTCCGAAAATGATTAGGGTATATCAGGAATGGAAAAAATCCCGGCAGAGTCGGCAAGAGCTCCTGGTTGCGCTCTCAAAGCTCAAAGGGGTTTATCTCCCGTCATTCTATGAAGTCTTCTATAAATCGGACGGGACAATTGACCGCATCCAGCCAAAAGATCCTTCATATCCCGCAAAAGTACAAAAAGTCATTGTGCCAATCCTGCCGCCTCCACCCAAGACGTACATTGTTCCGTCGATTGATGTGATCCAAAACCGTGTCGCATTGGAGATCATGCGCGGATGCACGCGCGGATGTCGTTTTTGTCAAGCTGGTTACGTCACCCGTCCGGTGCGTGAACGGTCGGTCGATGAAATTATGCAGGCAATTCAATCAGCGCTGGATAGCACAGGGTACGAGGAAATTGCCCTGTTGTCCCTTTCTTCCTCTGATTACAGCCAGATACAGGAGCTTGTCAATCGATTAAGTGAGGAATATCGCCAGCGAAAACTGAATGTGTCATTGCCATCACTGCGCATTGAGTCGGTATCAGTAGACATTCTCGAAAAACTGCAGGGGTCGCGTTTCAGCGGCTTTACCCTGGCCCCAGAAGCCGCTACTGAGAAGATCAAAGCAACTATCAACAAACCCATTTCCGAAGATCAGCTGATGGAAACGGTTGAAACGATTTACAGCCATGGCTGGCACAGCATCAAACTGTATTTTATGATCGGTCTGCCGGGCGAAACCATGGAGGACGTCGAAGCCATCTGTGACCTGTGCCTGAAAGTGATCAAGGTTGGGCGCAGGCTGATCGGAAAGCGCTCGCAGTTAAACGTCGGCATCGCCACTTTCGTCCCCAAACCGCATACTGCTTTCCAGTGGTGCAAAGTTGATAATGAGCAGGACATTCGTGAAAAACAAAGCCTGCTTCGAAAACGGTTGTTCATACCGGGCGTCAAAGTCAATTGGAACAATGCCGATGTCACCATGTTTGAAGCATGGTCATCGCGTGGTGACCGGCGTATGGCTGCTGTAATTCATCGTGCCTGGCAGTTGGGAGCAAAATTTGACGCCTGGCAGGATCATTTTGACTGGCAAAAGTGGATGCAGGCATTCGAAGAAAACGGTCTGACACCCGATTTTTACATCACCCGTAAACGCGGGAAAGATGAAATTTTCCCCTGGGATCATATTGATATTGGAGTCAGGAAAAGTACCTTGAGAGCCGAATTTGAACGCAGTGAGTCCGGCATTTTGCGGGAAGATTGTCGCAGAAAATGTTATGGTTGTGGAATCAATCATGCCTTTACAGCAATACAGCCCAAAGATGGTGAAAAAAAATGGTATTGTCCGGTCATCGAAGTCAATACAGATCCAGGCAAGGCAGACTTATGATTCGACTGCGAATAAACTATGCGAAAGTGGATGCGCTGCGTTATATTGGTCATCTTGACTTGCAGAAAGTCTGGATTCGCGTTCTGCTGCGTTCAAAGATTCCAATCGCCTACACGCAGGGCTTCCATCCTTCCCCCAAATTGGCGACAGGATGGCCGTTGCCACTTGGTTGGGAAGGACAGAATGAGCTCATCGACGTCTGGTTGGATTTACCCGAAGAACAGTTTATTGACAGGAACCCCACATGGTTAATAAACACGTTGAAAAACAATTCCCCTACCGGGCTCCATGTGAAAGATGGCGAGATCGTGCCACTCTACTCACCCTCACTGACAATTTTAATCCAGAGCGCCAGATACCTGATAAGAAAGCCGGAATCAGTTTCTATGGAGCTCTTGGATGAAAGAAGGAAACTATTTGAATCCAGTTCCGAGGTTTTGGTCACGCGCAGAGACAAAACCTTTGATATCAAATCCATGGTAAAGAACTGGAGATATTTGTTTCTTGAAGATTTGGGATCTTTCATAGAAGTTGATATGCCTGCCAGAGATTCAGCAATGGGCCGACCAGACGAATTGATCAGCGCGTTGGGTTTCGATCCGCTCGAATGGAAGATCATTCGAGAGCGATTTTTATTCGACGGAAACACTGAGGAACCGGCTGATTCAGTGGTAAAATAGTCACGATACGCGCCTATAGTGAAGTGGATATCACGTTACCCTCCGGAGGTAGAAGCCTGAGTTCGAGTCTCAGTAGGCGTGCTGATAAGGGGGAGTGCTGGAATTGGCAGACAGGCATGACTTAGGATCATGTGCCGAAAGGCATGAGGGTTCGAGCCCCTCCTTCCCTATCACACCTCATTTTTAATTCATATAAACTGTCAATTTTCAAAAGTTGAAAAACAACTAATTGCTCAATTCTCATGTATAATTGTTTGGGCTAAAAAATGACCGAGTATTTTGCACGGATGTGCAATTCAAATCGGTTCGTTTTATTAAAAAGATCGCGAAACGAAGGTAGGAAAGTATCTTGAACATCGAAAAACACCCTGTTGAAAACCACGAATTGAAAATCACTGTCACCATGGATGCGGACGAATTTGAACCAATGAAACTGGCTGCGGCAAGAAAAATTGCCAAGCAGGTAAAGATTCCCGGTTTCCGCCCGGGAAAAGCACCATATGAAATCATCAGGCGCAATTATGGTGATGCCGCACTGGCACAGGAAGCGCTCGATACCTTCCTTGAGAAAGAGTACAGTAAACTCCTTTCGGACAACGACATCAGACCAGGTGGAATGGGACGACTTGACAAGATCGACCAAATAGACCCTCCGATCTTCAGCTTGACTATCCCGCTGGAACCCACTGTTGACTTGAAAGATTACCGTGAAATTCGCGAAGAATTCGAAGAAGTCACATTAAGCGATGAAGAAAAAGAAGAGACCCTCACGCAACTGAAAACGCAATTTGCCACTGAAGAACCCACTGAAGGTCCGGCAAAAGAAGGCCAAATCGCTTATGTCCTCATTCAGGGCGAGTTGGAGGACGAGGAAGCTGAAGGTGGCAAAAAAGAGTTTGTAAAAGAACGTCCTTTTGAAGTACGCCTTGGACAGGATGGCGATGAAAAACAAGCCTGGCCATATGTAAACTATTCAGACGCATTAATCGGCGCCAACCCTGGCGATGTCATCGAAACCGAATATACCTTCCCAGAGGACGCTCCGATCGCAGCATTTAAGAATAAAAAAGCCTTCTTCAAAACTACCATCCAGAGCCTGAAAGAGCTGGTTCTTCCAGAAGAAGACCTGGAATTAGCCTCCAAATATGGTGAATATGAGTCATTCGACGCCTTTAAAGAGGATGTTGCACAACGGCTGCTCGATCAGAAAAAACGGAAGGCCGAAGACGACTACATCGAAAAACTCGTCAACCGCCTTATTGAAGGAGCTGAGATTCAATATGCCCCCTCCGCTCTGGAGGAAGAGTCCCAGTCGATGATTGATAACATTCAGCATCAGTTGAGCCACCAGAAGATGGATCTGGAAACCTACCTCAAAATCCAGAATAAGGATATGGAAACGTATCTGAATGAAGAAGTAAAGCCCAACGCTGAGAAACAACTCAGGCGAAAACTCGTTATTGAGGAATTTGCCAAAAAAGAGAAGATTCAAATTGATTTGGAAAAATTCAAGAAAGCCGTCGGGGAAATTGAGCAATCTGCAGTGGGAAATTACCAACGCGCCAAAAACAAACGGGAGCGGGATGCGATCACCAACCAGATTACCACCGCAGCCATGAACCAGTCCTTCAGTGATACCCTGTTTGAACGCCTGGTCGCAATTGGAAAAGGGGAAAACCCGGAAATCGAACCAGTCAAGCCCGAGACCGCTGAAACTGAATCCGATTTAGAGGACAGCGCTAGCGCTCCGGATGCAGTTGAAGTGAAGACTGATGAGACGATCACCCCTCCGGTTTCTGAAGAATCAGATGAATCGAAAACAGAATAATTTGTCCTGATCAAGGATAAGAATCGGTCGGAGCTGTAGCTCCGACCGTATTATTTAACAATTTCTAACAAATTTCTATCTTTGGAAAGACCTTCCTCATGATATGATTTAAAATCAGGCTCGCGTAATAAAGAGCCAAACAGTGGAAACAGAGGAAACAAACATGAATATTCCAAAAAATACAGTCGTACCAATGGTTGTCGAAGGCAGCGCATACGGAGAACGCGCTTATGACATCTATTCTCTTTTATTAAAAGAGCGGATTATTTTCCTCGGTACTGCGATTGATTCACAAGTTGCCAATTTGATTATCGCACAGCTGCTTTACCTGAGCCGCGAAGACCCGGAACGCGATATCCAGTTTTACATCAACTCACCAGGCGGGGTTGTTTATGCCGGTCTGGCAATTTATGACACCATGCAAATGATCCCCAACCGAATCAACACCGTTGCCTGCGGCGTAACCGCTTCCTTTGGCACGGTTCTGCTGACCGCGGGAAGCAAGGGACATCGCTTCGCTTTACCGAATGCCACCATCCATATGCACCAACCATTAGGCGGCGTTGAAGGTCAGGCATCAGATATTGAAATTCAGGCTAAGGAAATCCTGCGTCTGAAAGAAGAACTTGGGCAAATTATGTCGAAGCACACCGGGCAATCTATTGAAACGATTATGCATGACACCGACCGCGATCGCTACTTCACCGCTGAAGGTGCAGTAGCTTATGGGTTGATCGACAAAGTCCTGGTTTCATCAAAACAGGTATAAAGAAGCAAAACCAGAATGAGCCTCTTTTTGAAAGAGGCTTTTTCTTTTTAAAATCAATGCGAACTTCGCATAAAATAAGACCCCCGAGCGTTATAATTAGATATTATGAAAGAAAACTTACCCTTAACAAACTCAGAAAAATATTCAAAATTAAAATCAGCCAAAGCCGCCTTCCTGGATTTGGACGGTGTACTATGGCATGGGACAGAACCGATAGGCAACCTTGAATCAATCTTTGCAAAATTCAAACAGGCAGGAGTCCTGCCGGTTCTTTGGACCAACAATTCAACGCATTTACCCGAAACGTATCAACGGAAAATGGAAAGTTTTGGCGTGAAAATCTCGCTTGATCAGATTATCAGCCCGGCGATTGCAGCCCGGGACGTTTTCTCCACCCGGTTTTCCAGCGACGCTCGAATTCACGTGTTCGGATCAGATGCGCTGAAAGAATACCTGTCCGACCAGGGCTTTAAACTGGTGGAGGAACGTGCAGATGCGGTCCTGGTCAGTTTAGATCAGGATATGACCTACCGTAAAGTTGTCAAAGCGATGCGGATGATATCCAACGGGGCAGTATTTTTCGCTACCAATCTGGACCATATACTGCCTTCTGAAAAAGGTTGGGTGCCAGGAGGGGGCGTTATGGTTCGTGCAGTCCAAACCTGCACCCAAAAGACGCCGATTATCCTTGGAAAGCCCGAACCGATCATGATGCAGCTTGTTTCCAATCAATTTGGTTTCTCCATGGATGAAGTTGTTGCAGTAGGTGATCGTTACGATACCGACATGCTGGCAGGAATTCGAGCCGGTTGTACAACGGTAATGGTGCTGACCGGCGTAGATAACCGTGATTCCATTCGGAATCAGGAAGTTCAGCCTGATTTCATCTGCGAGGATTTGAATGCGTTCGCCGACTTGTTGATTTCAGATTAAATTTGCAACACCCTATTTCTGGGGTGTTGTTGCTTTTACTGTTTCATTCACTGCTTCAATAAAGAGGCTCGCCTATGACACTTCCATTCTTCTTTGACTTTAATCTTTCCGAATTAGTGAAGCATCCGGTTTTTGCAGATCAACCCGATTATCGAGCAATGCAGGTCTGGCAACAGGTATACACAAAACTGAAATTCGATCCAATGCAAATCAATAATGTACCGCTGGAATTGCGAAGAAAGATGAAAGACGCATTTGACTTCGAACCGGTAACTGTAGCTCAAAAGGTAAGTGGAGAAGGGAACCAGGCGGAAAAAATCGCATTCAATTTAAGCGATGGAGCCAAAATAGAAACGGTTCTGATGCGCTACACCGAGCGGAATACGATCTGCATTTCGACTCAAGTTGGTTGTGGAATGGGCTGTGTCTTCTGCGCAACCGGGCAAATGGGATTCACCCGTAATCTGGAAACCGCTGAAATCGTTGGTCAGGTAATGTACTTTGCCAAAATTCTAAGGGAAGAAGGAAGTGCCCTTACCAATATCGTCATCATGGGAATGGGTGAACCCTTTGTCAACTATGATGCTGTACTGAAATCAATCGATATCCTCAATGACCCGGATGGATTTCAATTCGGTGAGCGCAGGATCACAATCTCAACGGTTGGAATCGTTCCCATGATTGAAAAATTTACCCTGGCCAAACGTCAGATTAACCTCGCTGTTTCGCTTCACGCTCCAACAAACGCGATCCGTGATAAAATCCTGCCGATCAACAAAACTTATCCCATCGAAAAGCTCCTGATAGCCTGTAATGACTATGCGAAATACACGAAACGGCGGATTTCTTTCGAATACGCCCTCATTGATGGCGTCAACGACAGTCTGGAAGATGCCACGCAGCTCGCGCATCTTCTCAAGGGCATGCTCTGTCATGTCAATTTAATTCCGTTGAATCCAACCCGTAATTACGGTGGAAAAGGAACCAAATCTGATCACGTGAAAGCTTTCTATTCGACACTGACACGTGCAGGAATTCCCTGTTCCATTCGCATCAGCCGTGGGGTTGAAATCGGCGCTGGCTGCGGGCAGTTGGTGAACAAGGAATGATATAATTCTTTCGCTTTTGAGGGAAGAATTCGTGAGCTTTCCTCGGCAGAAGGGGAATAATGGCAGATTTTTTCTCAAAATGGCTGGACGGATTAGATAAGACCCGAAAAGCGACTTTTTCGAAAATCGCAACAGCCTTGGGTGCAAATGAAATTGATGATTATCTCTGGGATGATCTGGATGCAATCCTGATCCAGTCAGATCTTGGTGTGGATACTTCCCAGGAGATTATCGACTCCTTGAAAAATATCGCAATCGAAGAAAGTTTATACAAATCTTCAGATTTAATTCAGCACTTCAAAAAAGAACTTCTCGCCCGGCTATCAAAAACTGAGGATCCGCTGATTGAAGCTGCAAATATTAAACCGTATGTCATCCTGATGGTTGGCGTCAACGGATCCGGTAAAACCACCACAACCGCAAAGTTAGCTAAAAAATATAGCGATGCCGGTAGAAAAGTGATGGTTGCTGCCGGTGACACCTATCGAGCAGCTGGGATCGATCAATTGCAGGTTTGGGGTGATCGTCTCAATATTCCAGTGATCATCGGCAAAGAAGGTGGCGATTCCGCAGCGGTAGCCTATGATGCAGTGCAGGCAGCCGTTGCCCGAGGAATGGATATCCTGATTATCGATACAGCTGGTCGGCTTCATTCCCGCTTCAACTTGATGGAAGAACTGAAAAAAGTTCATCGTGTGATTGGCAAAGCGCTCGAAGGCGCGCCACACGCTGTCTGGATCGTGTTGGATGCCACCACCGGTCAAAACGCACTATCGCAAGCTAAAGCTTTCAAAGAAACAGTCAAAGTCAATGGCGTAATACTAGCAAAGCTGGATTCATCCGCAAAAGGTGGAATGGCATTCGCGGTCAACCGTGAGTTGGATTTGCCAATCATTTACGCTGGATTGGGTGAAAAACCGGACGACATAGAGCTGTTCAATCATGAGAGCTTTGTCGATGGGATCATCGGTGACTAAATGCAGCAGGAATTGATCAATTCGCTCCTGGCTGATAAACAAAAACTGGAAGAATTAACCAGCCACATTGACTTGGCGGTTCTAAGAAATAAACTAGCAGACATGCAACTGGCATCCCAAGCACCCGATTTATGGGATAACCGGGACAAAGCTCAGAAACTGTTAAAAGAAATAAACGATTTGCAGGATGAGATCGTTGAATGGGACCATCTCAGCAGCAGTATAAATGACTCGCTGGAGTTACTGGAACTTGGAGATGAATCAATCGCTTCCGAGTTGGAAGATACGGTTGCCGACATTCATAAGCGAGTAGAGAAAAAAGAAATCTCTGTGCTGCTTTCCGGAAAATATGACGGTGGCAATGCCATTTTGGCGATCCATGCTGGAGCAGGCGGAACCGAAGCGCACGACTGGGCTTCGATGTTGCAGCGGATGTACTTGCGCTGGGCTGAGAAGAACAACTTTGTCGCTGACATTGTCGACTTTACTCCCGGTGAAGAAGCCGGCACGAAAACCGTCACCATTACCATGAATGGGAAATATGCGTATGGGAACCTGAAATCCGAAAAAGGCACCCATCGTCTGGTCAGGCTATCCCCTTTTGACTCAGCACACCGCCGCCACACGTCTTTCGCAATGGTCGAAGTGCTGCCAGATGCACCCGATGACGATTCGATTGTGATCCCGGCAGAGGATGTCCGTATTGATGTCTTCAAATCTTCCGGTGCAGGTGGACAGAACGTTCAGAAGAACTCCACTGCAGTCCGGTTGCTGCACATCCCCACCGGTATCATTGTGACCTGCCAAAACGAGCGTTCGCAAACCCAAAATCGCGAGAACGCGATGAAAGTTTTGAAGGCACGATTGCTCGAAATTAAACATGAAGAGCATGAAAAGGAACTTGGCGAACTGCGCGGTGAATATGTGAAAGCTGAATGGGGCAGCCAAATTCGTTCGTATGTGCTTCACCCTTATCAGATGGTCAAAGATCATCGCACCGAATTTGAGGTGGGAAACGCCCAATCAGTGCTTGATGGTGAAATTGACGGTTTCATTGAAGCCTATTTGAAGCAAAAGAGTAATCACTAAAATTATTCATCTGAATAACTGAATTATAATTTTTCAACAGGAAAATACTTGTTTGCGGAGCAAAAAAATGAAAAAATTGTGGTCGGAATTTTATGAATTTATAGCTAAAGGGAACGTTGTTGCTTTAGCCATTGGTATCATGATGGGCGGTGCTTTCAATGCAATCGTAAATTCTCTCATAAATGATGTGATTATGCCGATTGTTGGATTGTTGTTTTCGGGATCATCATTCAATGACTGGTTTATCGCCCTCGATGGTCAGTCTTACCCAACGCTTGCCGCAGCCCAGGAAGATGCTGCACCCGTCATCACAATTGGCAACTTTATCGGGTCAATACTGAATTTCCTCCTCATCGCAATCATCCTGTTCTTCATGATGAAAGCCATGACTAAAGCGATGAATGCCCGCAAGAAAACTGAAGAAGCGCCAGCAGCTCCAGTTGAACCTACCGAAGAAGTAAAATTATTGACCGAAATTCGCAATCTGCTGGCTGATAAATAGATTTACTGTTGAGCCCACGAAAAAATCCCATGAGAAAAGATCATGGGATTTTTTTAATCTTCACAATTTTCTTTTCTCTTATGAATTCGAAATTTTTTACCGTATAAGATATAATATTTATTAAGATACGATTGTAACGCAAACAATCGCTGTAATCAAAGAAACTTTTGTTAAAAATAGGAGCTAAGATGAAAAAGAAGATTTTATTGCCTCTGATTTGTTTGTTAACTGTATTGATAGTATTCCCTGTTTCGGCACAAAGCGGTGTTCTGAACGTTCTGTGCACTCCACAGGAATTGTGGTGCCAGGGCATGGAAGAAGCCTTTGAAATGAAATATCCGGAAATTGACGTCCAATGGATTCGCCTTTCATCCGGTGAAGGTCTGGCAAGAGTACAATCCGAAGCTGGATCACCCACTTTTGATATCTGGTGGGGAGGCCCGATGGACAGCTTCGTTGCAGCCAAGGATGCAGGACTTCTGGAACAATATGAATCGCCAAATCTGAAAAACATCAATCCCGATTTCTACGACCTGTTTGTAGATAAAGACCACTATTACACTGGTATCTATATGGGATCGTTGGGCTTCATGACCAATACCGACTGGCTGGCAGAAAATCCAGGTGTGGAACCGCCAAAGTCCTTTGAAGACCTGCTGAAACCAGAATTCAAGGGTCAGATCGTAATTTCGCATCCTTCCACAGCTGGAACTGCATACACCTTCCTTTCAACCGTGCTGCAGATTATGGGTGAAGAAAAAGGCTGGGAATACCTGAAGAAGTTCAATGAGCAGGTTGCAATGTACACCAAATCCGGCTCTGGCGCGGGTAAATATGTTGCGAGTGGCGAATTCGGTGTCGTGATCATGTTCTCCCACGACGGTGTCAAGGAAATTGAGAACAATGGCGCACCTCTGGTGATCACTTTCCCAGAAGAAGGAACTGGCTTCGAAGTTGGCTCTGAAGCTATCCTGAAAGGTGCCAAGAACCTGGAAAATGCCAAATTGTGGTATGACTGGGCATTGACCCCTGAAGCACAGGCCTTAGGGGCGGAATTCCAGTCCTACCAGGCACCGACTGTCATCGGCGTAGAACTTTCTCATCCTGAACTGCTGGATGTTAAGCTGATCGATTATGACTTCCTCTGGTCAGGTGAACATAAGCAGGCATTCCAGGATAAGTTTGCCAACGAAATCCAGAACGCCGAAGCGGACGAAGCTGGCGTAATCAAGAAGGGTGAACACTAATCCCATTTTTACTGTATGATGTCCACGAGAGACTTTTCTCGTGGACATCCTTTTATTTTCATTTTCGTTGTCCAACCAAGCTGAAGAAATAACCTGAAAGAGGGTTCATGGATACAACACGGGACTTATCCAATAATTTCAAGTATCAAAAGATAAAAGATAAATTCCGTCAGATCGGTTTGATCCAACGCGATCCGATCCTGATGATTGCCCTGGTTTTCTCGTTTATTTTCCTGATCATCTTTATTCTTTATCCCATCTTCAGGACAATTCTTCGCGGATTTGTCTCTGATCAGAATCAGATTGACCTCACCCAAATCGCACGCTATTTCGATGGTACTATACTGGATAAGTTCACAGCATTTTTAAAGAATGCCGGATTAATCCTGCAGGAAACCAAAAAATACGGCGTCACCTATCGCTCGGTATTTTGGGATACGATCAAAATGGGGTTGATGTCTGCAACTGGAGGTTCGATAGTTGGGTTCATCTTTGCCTATGCCACTGTTCGCTGCAATATTTTCGGCAAGCGGTTTGTGCATTTGTTGGCGCTGATCCCAACCGTGTCCCCTCCTTTCGCAGTTGCGATCGCCATGATTCAGCTTTTTGGACGAAATGGGCTGATCACCAAGACAATCATGGGCATTCGATTTACTCCCGGGATGAATGATATTTACGGTATGGACGGGCTGGTAATCGTGCAGACCCTTACCTTCTTCCCGGTTGCATATCTGATGATGAAGTCAATGATGGAACGATTGGACGCCTCCATGGAAGAAGCGGCTGAAACGCTTGGAGCTGGTCGCTTCTATCTGTTCCGGACGATCACCTTACCGCTCTTGATTCCAGGTATCGCTTCCAGTTTCCTGCTGTTGTTCGTTGAAGCGCTGGCTGATCTGGGGAATCCGCAATTTATTTCCGGAAATACCACTGTGCTTTCTTCGCAGATCTATATGGCGGTGATCGGAGAATTCAACTATCAGAAAGCCTCTGCGCTGTCATTTGTATTGCTGTTGCCAACATTAATCATTTATGTCGTGCAGCGTTACTACCTCACCAGACGGTCATACATTTCAGTGACAGGAAAACCCACTGTCGGGAAAGTGTATGAGAAAAGTATGGCGATCCGCGTGATCTTTGCAATCCTGGTTTACCTGATCTGTGCATTGATTATTTTGGTTTATCTTACAGTGATCGCCAGTTCTTTTGTGAGAAACTGGGGAATCGATTTCACACTTACGCTTGCGAACTGGACCAAGATGTTCGGCCGTGGTTTGGAATCAATTCTGGATACAACCTTCCTGAGCTTGTACGCTACTCCACTCGCAGCAGTTTTGGGGATGATTATCGCTTTCCTCGTTGTCCGTAAGAAGTTCCCCGGAAAAGAACTGCTTGATTTCGGATCCAACCTCGGCGGAGCAATACCGGGAACGATCGTTGGCATGGGGTTTATTCTCACTTTCAACTTCCCTAATCCCTGGTTGGCTGTATTTCTGATCATCAGCGGCAGTTTGTTTTATGTTTTCTGCGTTACCTCTGACCGCATTCAAAGAATAATCATTTTCATTGGCGGAGTGGTTTTGGGGCTGATACTAAGCTGCATGGATGATGGCGGTTTCCTCTTCGGTGAAAACGGATTATGGAACCTGTCGCAGTTTCCACAGCTGGGATTGAGTGGAATGTATTACCTGGTTGGTGGACTCTTTATCCTGCTTGCGATTCTCTTCCGCTTTACATTGGGTGCGCGCAAACAGGGCAAAATCGCTTTTTGGACAGGGCTATATCTGGTTTTCTCCCGCCTGGTTCCCAACATCACAAATCCACTACGGATCTATGGCCGATCTCAATCAGTCCGTTGGTGGCGGGCAATGTGCACTCAGTCAGCCGATTATCTTGAAGTACCTTTCTCACTGCCCACTTTCTTCCTTGGGCTGTGTCTGATCTTTATCACAGCAATGATGATCTATGAATACAGCGGCAAGTTCAAAGCGTTGATTAAAACTGTTTTATTGGCGCTGTCAATTGGAATCCTCTTTACGAATGAACAAATGAAGATGAATGGTACAGCATACATCATCTTGTTTGCATTCATCGTCCGCTCACTGCCGGCATCGGTACGCTCAGGAATTGCGGCCTTGCAGCAGATCGATGACTCAATTGAAGAAGCCTCGACCATTCTTGGCGGAGACAGCCAGTACACCTTCCGCAAAGTTACTTTGCCATTGATCCTGCCGGCGCTGATGACAGGCTTGATCTTCAGCTTCACCAGGCATATGACCAGTCTTTCAGCGATCATCTTCCTCGTCAGTTCAAAATGGCAGATTGTCACGGCATCGATCATGAGCGGTTGGGAACAAGATGGAATCAGCTATGCTGCCACTTTCTCATCCGTTATTATTTTGATCGTTATTGTTTTCATCGGATTAATGGGGGTTGTCACCCGCAAGTTGCTGAAAATCGACACAAATATCGATATCAACGCTGGATTTTGATTCATAAGGAGCCTCAATGTATCTTTCTATCAACAATGTGACCAAGATCTTTCCCGCCCGTGGTGGCGCAGGTGAAGTAAAAGCGTTGGATGATGTTTCGCTGGAAATCGAAAAAGGAGAACTGGTAACGATGCTGGGACCGTCCGGCTGCGGAAAAACAACCACGTTGCGGATGGTAGCTGGCTTCGAATTTCCAACTAACGGCAACATTTATCTGGATGGAGTGCGCATCAATACCATCCCGACACACAAACGCGATATGTCGATGGTATTCCAAAGTTATGCGATCTTTCCACACCTGAATGTTTATGAAAACATCGCTTATGGCCTGAAGGTAAAGAAAGTCTCTCCAGAGGATCAAAAACGGAGGATCGCTGAGGTGCTGGACATGGTTCATCTTGAAGGGTATGAACAGCGCGCGCCTAACCAGCTGTCCGGAGGACAACAACAACGCGTTGCCCTTGCGCGTGCACTGGTAATGCAACCCAAGGTATTACTGATGGATGAACCGCTGTCCAACCTGGATACCAAACTGCGTGAAGAGATGCGCTTTGAAATTCACAGTTTGCAGAAGCAGCTCGGATTCACCTGCTTATATGTCACCCATGATCAGACGGAAGCTATGGTCCTTTCTGACAAAATTGTGGTGATGAATATCGGAAAAATCGAACAGGTCGGCCCGCCGCAAACGATCTACCGATACCCTGCAACGCGGTTCGTTTCCGACTTTATTGGCAGAGCGAACTTCCTGGAAGGGACAGTCATTGAAAATACCGGAGCCGAAGTTATTGTCAAAGCAGAAGAGGCAATTTTGAAAGTCTCAGATCCACATTACAGGGGATTCAAAGCCGGTGAAACAGTGGATGTGATTGTCCGTCCCGAGATGGTCAACGTAAGTACCACAGAAGGCATGATCGATGGCACCGTTCTTCAGGCTGCCTACCTTGGCGACTCAATTGATTATGTGCTCTCTGCCTTTGGTAAAACGATCACTGCACGGGAAACTGACCCCGCAAAGATGAAAGTCATTCCGGAAGGATCTGCAGCAAAGATCTCTTTCGCAGAAGACTGCATCCACCTTTTACCAAGATAAAAAGAAACTCTTTATCTAAAAAAATTATTCTTTTTTCTTGCTCCATACTTAATTTAGTGTAATTTGTGCTATTAGGTCGAATTTGACTTTATAGCATATAATGGATTTAGAAGGAACTTTTAGGTATGAACACAAAAAAGAAAATTATCTTCCTGATTGTAGCAGCAGTAATGCTGAGTTTAACCGCCTGCGCAAACTCCCCGGAAGCAATGAAAGATCAGCTTTATACAGAAGCGGTCTTAACGCTCTACGCTGAATTCACAGAGACAGCCAAAGCGTTACCACCTACCGCAACTGCGACGCAGCTACCAACCAATACAGTTCAGCCAACTGCAACGCACCCCCCGGTCGTCATTCCAACCATTCCAATGGCGATCAATGCTGCTACCCCAACCAGTGCTTCAGTAAATCCATATCAGGTTGAATTTGTCTGGGTCGATCCTTATCCGAATCAGTTCCATCCAAACCAGAAATTCACCTTAACCTGGCAGCTGAAAAACATCGGGACAGCTACCTGGTCGGGGAAATATCGTTTCTATCATCGTAATGGCATCCAGCTGGCAGATCAGTCCAGCTATACGATCAATGATGTGATCGCTCCCGGAGCGATCCTGACCATCTCAATGCCCGCAACTTCGCCCGAAGTATTTGGAACCTACCAATCTGAATGGGCGCTGGCAAATCCCGAGGGGGTTGAGTTTTATTACGTTTATTACACTGCCAACGTGGGAGAAAACACCTTTATCACATCGCAACCATCCGAACCAACGGAAACGCCGAATTCGCTCTATTGGATGTGCTCAGATCCTGGTCGGAGCATTATCCAGGGCAATGGTTGTGATGAATTCTGCCGCCTTAACGGTAACACTTTGTCGCTCAATGGGCTGAAATGTTACTCCTATGGCACGCAGGTTACAACGTACTAATTAACACTGGGAAACGGAATTCATTCTATGATTAAACGAACAACGACGATCATTTTCTTGATACTCTTAGTGAGCGTTTTGTCAGCCTGCTCGAATACCCCTGACAATGCTACCTTGCGGAACACGGCTGTTATACTGACACAGGAAGCCATAGTTCAGGAGACAATTGCAGCCATGCCTCCAACCGACACGCCCATTCCGCCGACCGCAACTGAACCGCTGCCCGTTTACACCTTCACACCAATTGTATTGCCAACCCGGCTGCGCTATGAGACGACTGCCACCATCGGCAATGCAACTGGGATTAGTGGCGGGGGGTTGTTCAACAAAGGTGAAGTCGTCAGCTATTCACCGGCAACAAACTCTGCTGTTAACCCAAAGCAAACTCTTATTCTGAACATTGTTTTAAAAAATACCGGCACAACCATCTGGAATGAAACCTATCGCGTGATCCATGCAGGCGGAACCAAGATGTCTTACCTCGACAGCTATCCAGTCAATGCGCAGGTTGCACAAAACGGAACGTTTACACTGTCAATGTACATAACAGCCCCTGAAGTCTTCGACACCTACACACAAAACTGGAATCTGGTGGATATGAACAATGCTATCGTGATGTCTTTTTCCTATAACCTGATCGTTGGACAAAATTCTCAAATCACATCAGTTCCTTCAATGACTGCTACGATCACATCAACCAGTCAACCTGGCCAGCAGTCTCAA
>JAAZKE010000026.1 GCA_012799995.1 Chloroflexota bacterium
GCGAAGCCATAAGGAGGATCAAAAACGTTTCTATAACAAAACCACATTCTATTCATTTGAGGATTTTAGAAGACAACTGAGAAGACACAATCAGCGCTCTAACCATATACCGATGCGTCCATTGAAGTTCTTATCGCCTGTTCAATTTTTAGCTCAGACTGTCCAATATGTTTGACAATCCTACACAATGGCGATCGTCTCACGTTAACAGCACGATCTGATCCGTTTATAATACGGGGAAAGAATTGAATGGTAAAAGTTAAAAATAAAGGAAAACCATGCGTGAAGTCGCAGTAATGGAAATCGGGCAAACACCGGTTTCGGAACATTGGGATAAAAGTTTACTGGAATTGGCGGGTGAGCCGATTCTGGAAATATTCGAAAAATCCGCAATATCAACCGTCGAAAGTATTTTTGTCGGTAACATGATGAGCGGTACTGCCAACCGTCAATTGCATCTTGGCGCATATGTTGCCGACTGGGTAGGGGCAGCCGGTGCTGAAGCGCTGCACGTGGAAGCTGCCTGCAGCTCTGGCAGCGCAGCTTTTCGCTCAGCACTGATGGCTGTCGCCTCGGGAGAGGTTGATTCTGCTATTGCAGTCGGTGTGGAAAAAATGACCGATTCGCCCTCCGCAGAAATCACTTCGAAACTGGCAAATGCAGCTGATGCGGACAATGAGCGCGATATGGGTGTATCCTTTGTATCGCTCAATGCATTGATTATGCGGCGATACATGGAAGTTTATAACTGGCAGCGCGAAGATTTTGCCGGTTTCTCAATCAATGCCCATGCCAATGGCGTCAATAACCACAACGCGCGGTTCCGATTCCCTATTACCAAAGAAGGATATGCCAAAGCGGGGATTGTCGCAGATCCGATCAGCGTTTTGGACGCAGCCGGTATTGGCGATGGCGCTGCTGCTGTGTTGTTGGTGCCGTTGGAACGGCTCGGGAAAACAGGGAAAACCGTAAAAATTGTCGGCTCTGCTGCTGCAACGGATGCAATTGCGATTCAGCATCGCAAAGATCCCCTGTGGCTGGCAGCTGCCGAACGTTCCGCAAAAAAGGCATATTCCCAGGCTGGGATCAATCCATCTTCTGTTGATCTGTTTGAACTGCATGACGCCTTTACCATCATGGCAGCACTTTCACTGGAAGCTTGTGGATTTGCTGAACGTGGCAAAGGTCCTATGTGGGCGAACGAGGAAATGATTTCACCGCATGGAAAGCTGCCAATTGCCACGATGGGCGGGCTAAAAGCCAGAGGACATCCGGTAGGTGCTACCGGCCTTTATCAGATTGTTGAGGCAGTTGAACAACTGCGTGGGACGTGTGGGAAAAACCAGGTGGAAAATGCTAAAATTGCAATGACGCAGAACATCGGCGGCAGCGGCTCAAATATCTATACCCATATCTTTTGCCTGGCAGAGTAGAGTTGGTCGGTTATCAAATTCTTAGGCATCACCGGGAGGTTTGAACAATGGAATTTCATATTTCTTATCTTTCTCGCCGGAAGTATCAATGTGACCAAAAACTGTTCAGTTATAACGGAAACGTAGTTTTTGCCAACTATCAGGCTGTTCGCGAATTCGTGCAAACGATGAATCGCGTACGGCGATCGGAAGGAAATCAGAATCTGGTTAGCGCTGGAGAATTAAATGCGCTTGGGTTATTGGATGAGATTATGCATTTCCTGATTGATCAATATCGCCAGGAAGTAAAACCGACTTTCAATATTGATGCCTATCGATGGATTGAAAACGAAGTTGGCTCAGAAGCGCTTTATAAAACGATTGTTGGATTCTGCAAAGAATTTCCACCCAGTGATGTGGCTCAGGGAAAGTTAACTGTTGACGAATACCTGGCATCGGATAACCCTGTTGGAAAACGAAATCTGTATGAATCGCTTGAAGAATTGCTGGTGCTTTGGGTTACTAATCGCAATCAGGCAGCGATGAAGCGTTTTGGTGAGCTTTTCAAGGAAGACTACCTGGCGGAATCAACCGCTTATCAGGCAGTGATTCAGAGTTTGGAAAAATATTGCCAGACTATCCCTTTGATTGAAGGATATACGCTGATCAAATTCCTGAGATTACCAGCAGAAGCATTCCCGGATTCGCTTTATGACCAACTGGAATACATCCGCAAACGCTGGCGCGCGCGCATAGGCGATTTTCTGACGCGCCTGATGAGATCGTTGGATTGGATAAAAGAAGAGAATCTTTCCCGTGGCATGGGTGACAGCGGAGATGGAACCGTAGAAATTCCCATGTACCAGAGCAAGGATCAGAAGTTGGAAGGGCTGGCGGAATATGAAGCTTTCAGCCAGGACCTTGAATGGATGCCCAGGGTAGTGCTGATTGCAAAGAACACGTATGTCTGGTTGCATCAGCTATCCAAAAAGTATGGCTGGGAAATCACAAAACTGAATGAAATTCCGGATGATGAGTTGCGTCTGTTGCGCGATGAAGGTTTCACTGGTTTGTGGTTGATCGGATTATGGGAACGTTCCAAAGCATCCGAGGCCATTAAACGCTACTGTGGGAACCCGGAAGCGATTGCCTCCGCCTACTCTCTGACTGATTACCGTATTGCGGATGACCTTGGCGGGGAAAGTGCTTTTCAGAACCTGCGAGATCGCGCAGCCCGTTATGGAATTCGATTGGCAAGTGATATGGTTCCAAATCATATGGGCATTGATTCCGGTTGGGTGCTGTACCATCCGGATCGATTTCTGGCGCTGCCTTACAGTCCATTCCCTTCATACTCTTTTACTGGACCCAACTTGTCGCCTGACCCCAATATCGGAATCTATATTGAGGATCATTATTACTCCCGCGAAGACGCAGCGGTGGTTTTCCAACGGGTCGACTATAACAAAAACGACACCCGCTACATCTATCATGGCAACGATGGAACAAGTATGCCGTGGAACGATACCGCCCAACTCAATTACCTGGACGCGCGCGTTCGTGAGGAAGTGATTCAGACGATTTTGCAGGTGGCAAAACGATTCCCGATTATCCGTTTTGATGCTGCCATGACGCTGGCAAAAAAGCATTATCAGCGCTTATGGTTCCCGGAAATAGGAACCGGCGGAGCGATTCCTTCCCGATCTGAGTTTAGTATGACAAAGGAACAATTTGACGAGGCCTTCCCGACCGAATTCTGGCGTGAGGTGGTTGATCGGGTAGCGGAAGAAGTTCCGGACACCTTGTTGTTGGCTGAAGCCTTCTGGTTGATGGAAGGGTACTTTGTTCGCACCCTGGGGATGCATCGCGTTTATAACAGCGCCTTCATGAATCTGCTGCGCAATGAAGAAAATGCAAAATATCGGATGTTGATGAAGTCAACGCTGGAATATGATCCTGATATCCTCAAACGGTACGTCAATTTTATGAACAATCCGGATGAAAAAACTGCCGTGGAGCAGTTTGGTAAGGGCGATAAATACTTTGGTATCTGCGCGTTGATGGTCACCATGCCCGGTTTGCCGATGTTCGGTCATGGACAGCTGGAAGGGTTTGCAGAGAAATATGGAATGGAATACAGGCGCTCGTATTATGACGAGGAGATCGATCTGGATTTCTATCATCGTCATGAAAGAGAAATTTTCCCGCTACTACATCAACGGCTCCGATTTGCAGATGTGGAATCCTTCCGTCTGTATAACTTCGCCAATGCTTATGGCAATATCGACGAAAATGTTTTTGCATATTCCAACTATGGTGAAGGTGAGCATTCCCTGGTAGTTTTCAACAATCGCTATGGGAAAACGAATGGGTTCATCCGTCAGACAGTGCCATTTATGGACAAAATGCGACCTGACAAGGACCTGATTCAATCTACTTTGGCGGAAAGTCTGGGGATTCACAATGATTCCGAATACTTCACCATCTTCAAAGACGCTATCAGCGGTCTGAGTTTTATTCGTTCTTCTGAGCAGATCTGGAACGAAGGATTGTATTTTGAGTTATCCGAATATCGTTACTATGTATTTAATGAAATCTATGAAGTGCGAGACGATGCGCAGGGTTCACGGCGCAGACTGTTTAATTGGCTGAAGGGTACCGGCGTTCTCGATATTAATGAAGCAGCGGAAGACCTGATGTTGCAGTTTGTCTGGGAACCTTATCGGAATCATTTCAATCATGAGAAGGTTAGCTGGCTTTATGACCAGATCTTCAAGGATCCGGCTGAACGTAACTGGGAACAAATTCGCAATGGCACCTGGAATGATTTTGAGATGTTGTTCTGGGCAGCTAACCGCTATTATGGCTGTGAACGTTCCATGGAAGGGCTCTTCAATATTTATAGTACCGGCATTGGGGAATTCATTCGCGATCCGCTTGAAAAACAGGTCGTTAAAATGAAAAAGTATAACCGGCAGCTGGAAAGGATTTCCGAGCTGGTTCACAGTCGTTTTGACCTTTGGGCAGCGATTTTTATCTCATTGCAGCATGAACTTCTGACCAAGAACCCTGATGATAATGATGGCCTGATCCAGGGGAACCTGTTCATTGACTGGCGTCTGCCAAGATTATTGCGGGGAATGCTCGTCTCAGATGGAAATCAACCGTGTTTATCAGTTGAAGATCAGATTCGAATTATCCAGTGGGTAACCGATGTTGCCGGGCAGGTTCGCGGCTGGCAACTCGATAAGTTGGAGAGCAACATCAATGATTTGCTCGATCGCCCGGAGACCCGCAAAGTTTTGCTGGTTAACACTTATCAGGATGTCCTCTGGTTCAACAAAGAAGCTTCAGAGTTGATGGCAGACCTATTGGAGATGATCGGGTATTATCTGGGCGTCTTCGACAGAGACTTTTCCTATCATCAACAGATCAGCCGGACCAGACTGATGCAGCGTGCGGCAGAGATTTTCAGGGAGCGGATTGAACAATCGGAGTACAAATTGCTGAATCTCTACCTGCCGGAAAAATCTTCAAAAGATGCAGCGAAGTCTCCAGAAGCGAAAGAGAAAAAAGCCAGCAAAGCAAAAGAAAAAAAATCTAACTATGAAGTTGAAACTGCTTCCGGAGAGAAGAAAAAAACCAGCAAGAAAAAAGAGTCAGCTGAGAAGCCTAAAAAAGCAGAAAAAGACGAGAAAAAGGCAGCGAAACCCAGAAAAAAAGCTGCCGGGAAATCTGATAAAACAGACGGATCACTCGTTAAATGATCCTGGTAACTGGCGGCACCGGATTTATCGGTCAGAAACTGGTCAGCACCCTGGTTTCTCTGGGATATCCGGTGCGCCTTTTGATGAATCCTTCCACCACTTCTCCCCAATTGCCGCGTGGAGTTCCGGTTGATATTGCGATTTCTGCCATACAGGATGAACGCAATCTTCGCGCTGCCATGAAAGACATCCAAATTGTTTTTCATTTGATCAGTACCGAATGGCACGGAATTAACGCTGAGTTTTCGCAGGTAGATGTACCGGCAGCAGCCAGCCTGAGCCGCGTTGCCAAAGAGATGCAGGTGAAGCGCTTCTTTTTTCTCAGTCACATAGGGGCTGATCGAAGCTCAGCTTATAGGTCCATGCAGGCGAAAGCGCTGGCTGAAGCTGAAATCATCGCCAGCGGTGTGCCGTATACGATTATTCGCAGTGGCGTAGTTTTTGGTGAAGGAGACCATTTCACCGAAACAATCGCCGGTTTTATGCGCAGCTTTCCGCTTGTATTCCCTATCCCCGCCGGAGGAGATACCCAAATTCAACCGATATGGGTTGATGACCTGATCACTGTGATTTTATTATGTCTGGATGATGAGAATACCATCAACCGGATTTTCCCCGTGGGGGGTATGGAAGTGCTCTCGTTCCGTGAAGTTTGCGCGCTCGTTGCGGAAAAAATTGGCAGCAAAAAGAAGTTTTTTGATCTTTCTCCAGTTTCTTATCGCAGTCTTGTAATTGCACTCGAACAATGGTTTCCCAGGCTGCCGCGAATGTATTTCTGGACAGATTACCTGGCTGAGAATCGCATCACGACCCTGGACTCAGTTTCCCGAACTTTTTTCCTGATTCCGACAAGGATTGGGCAATACATTCAATATTCCAAATAAATATTCTTATTAACTATCTATTAAGTAACTAATATATGAGTTTAGGTCGATATTGCCCAATTTGATCAAATATCTTGCCAAAATCGATATTAGTTAATATAATGAATCAGTTTTAAAAACTCTGAACTTACGAGGGTGTATGCGTAGACAAGCCTTTTGTGTCCATGGTCATTTTTATCAGCCGCC
>JAAZKE010000027.1 GCA_012799995.1 Chloroflexota bacterium
ACAATCAGATTTGCCAGTTCCTGCATCTTTAACTGATATTCTTCCCGGTCGTTCTCGCAGAGAGCATCGTTAATGGCTGCCGGATACTCCTGGATTTGCTCAACATAGCTGACGACCGTTCCGATTAACGAACTGGCATCAAATGCCATTGCAGTTGCTGTAATGGATAACAACAGCGCGACAACAAGAATTAACGTCACTTTTATTTTCATCTCTGCTCCTTCGTTATTTATAGAAAACAATGCTGTTTGACAACATTTATATTTTAACCTTTTTTACTGGATATTTATGAAATTGCCAGGAAATTGACATGCTTTTTGCCAGCAGAAACTTACGCGAAATAAGAACATATTTTCTACTTTGTGGTATCCTTGGGATCACCTATGAGTCCGCCAATGCCACCGCTTAACCAGCTCTTTCTTCAATTCACCGCTGCCACGCTCAGTGCACCGCAGGAAAACGGGCGCTATCAGGTCATCGTCAAAGCCGCCTCAATCTATCAGGGCGGCACCTTCGTGACGCTGCTGGATTATCGCGGCGGAAACTGGCAGCTGCCGGCAGGCTATTGTCCCTTGCAGATTTTAGCCTGGAAGAAGGACACATAAATCTGTCTGTCTCCATCTTGAATCGTTAAAAATCGCCCTCTCTCCCTCCTGATTTGGCTCATGGAGCGGATTTTTGGGGCGATTAATGATAAAATTAATCTGTTATGGAAAGGTACAAAAGGATCAAAATTTCAGCCGTCCCCGGCTTAATCCAGACGCTGACTGGCGGCTTCAAAATCGTTTCAGATCACATGGAATTGATCATTTTGCCGGTGCTGTTTGACCTGCTGATCTGGCTGGGTCCGCGGACGACCATTTATCATTTGTTCAATGTGCAACTGAAACAGCTGTTTGCGCGCATGCTCTACAGCACGCCGATCACCCTCTACACCCAGGTAGATGCGTTCAGTAAGGCTTTTGACCAGCTGCTCAAAGGGTATAACCTCACCAGTTCCGTTTCGATGTTCCCGCTGAGCGTTCCGATTCTTTTAAATGGTATGCAGATCGAAGCCAGCACAGAGAACACCAAGTTGCTGCTGCCAACTATCCGGACGATTGAGCTGAGTTCAATCAGCAGCGCTTTTTTGATCAGTCTGGCGCTGGCTGTGGTCGGTTTTCTGTTTGGGCTGGTTTATTATCTGGCAATCGCTCAACGCTTCAGCCCTCATCCTGCCAGAATCACTTTCGACAGCCTGGTGCGCCGGATTTTCAACGTGATCGTTTTTCTTATTCTGGTGGCATTTGCAATGATGGCGCTGATGATCCCGGTTTCCTGCATTTCCTCGGTAGCAGTGATGCTCTCTCCACTGATGAGCCAGATTGTGATCTTCCTGCTGCTGTTTTCGCTCGCCTGGCTGATTGTGCCGTTCTTTTTTGTTTTTCATGGGCTCTTTTACGGCCAGTCGATCCGCAATGCGGTTAAGCTGAGCTTCAACATCGGCAGCTGGTTTTCCTCGATGATCAGCTTTTTTATTGTGCAGGTGATTGTGATTTCACAGGGGCTGAAACTGATCTGGACCATTCCACAAACAAACTCCTGGCTGATGCTGATCGGCATCCTGGGCAATGCTTATATTGTTACCTCGTTGATCGGTGCCAGCTTCCTGCTCTATTGGAACTATCAAAAATGGATCATAGCGAACGAAGAATTGTTAACTAAAGGACCTACCCAAATATGACAACAAGAAAAAAAGGTGACGCAGAATACAACGCAACAGATATTCAGGTGCTGGAGGGCATGGAAGCCGTCCGCAAACGCCCGGGTATGTATGTTGGCGGAACAGACAGCAAAGCGCTTCACCACCTCGTTTATGAAGTTGTAGATAATGCCATCGACGAAGCCCTGGCAGGTTTCTGTGACCGGATTGAAGTAACAATCCATAAAGATCAAAGCATCACTGTGCTGGATAACGGCCGCGGTATTCCTACCGATACTCACCCCGTTAAGAAAATCTCCGCTCTGGAAGTTGTGCTCACTACGCTGCACGCCGGCGGAAAGTTCGGCGGCGGTTCCTACAAGGTTTCCGGCGGGCTGCATGGCGTCGGTTCGTCCGCAGTGAACGCCCTTTCGGAATGGATGGAAGCACGGGTTTATCGCGAAGGCAAAATCTTTTTTCAGCGCTACGAACGCGGCAAACCACAGGAACGCGTGAAAGTGATCGGGGAATGCCCCATCGACCAGACCGGTACAGAAATCTCGTTCCTGTTTGACAAGACCATTTTTAACGAAGAAGCCGGCTATCGCTATGAGACGCTGGTCAATCGCTTCCGTGAAATGGCATTCGTCACCAAGAGAACTAAAATCATGCTCAAGGACGAGCGCACTGACAGGGAACTGACCTTCTTCTTCGAAGGTGGGATCAGCTCGTTTGTCCATTACCTCAACAAAGATAAACTGCCGCTCCATGAAATTGTCAAAGCGGAGAAGACCATCAACGGTGTCGGTATTGATATCGCGCTTCAATATACGGACGTCTACAACGAGACGATCTACTCCTTCGCCAACACCATCAATACGGTCGATGGCGGCACCCACCTGACCGGGTTGCGCACCGCGCTGACGCGCGTGATAAACGAGTATGCGCGCAGCGCCAACCTGCTGAAAGATGCTGACCAGAATTTCAGCGGGGAGGATACGCGCGAGGGATTGACAGCCGTTGTCAGTGTCAAGCATCCTGATCCGCAATTTGAGAGCCAGACCAAGGTAAAGCTGATGAACACCGACGTTGCTACCTATGTGCAGCAGGTGATCGTTGAGAGTTTTCGTGACTTTCTGGACAGAAATCCATCCGCCGGCAAGGCAATCATCAACAAATGCCTGACCTCCTCCCGCGCGCGCGAAGCAGCCAAAAAAGCGCGTGATCTGGTGATCCGTAAATCAGCGCTGGAAAGCATGACCCTGCCAGGCAAACTGGCGGACTGTTCCAGCCGAAATCCTGAGCTGACCGAACTGTACATCGTCGAAGGTGACTCGGCGGGCGGCTCAGCGAAACAAGGCCGTGATCGCAGTTTTCAGGCAATTCTGCCATTGCGGGGGAAGATCCTCAATACGGAACGCGCTCACCTGGATAAAATCCTGAGCAACAACGAAATAAAAGCGATGATCTCCGCGATTGGTTGTGGAATCGGCGAAACTTTCGATCTCAAAGGGCTGCGCTATGGCAAGATCATCATCATGACCGATGCGGATGTTGACGGCAGTCATATCCGCACGCTGCTGTTGACTTTCTTCTTCCGATATCTGCCCGAGTTGATTAATGAAGGACATCTGTACATTGCCCAACCGCCCCTGTATCGCATCGCCTATAAAAACAAGCATCAATACGCCTTTTCAGACGCTGAGCGCGACACAATTTTGAAAAACCTTGGTTCCGGCTCGGAACGGGCTTCTATCCAGCGCTATAAAGGGTTAGGAGAAATGAACGCCGAACAGCTTTGGGATACCACCATGAATCCGGAATACCGAACGCTGTTGAAAGTGGCGGTTGACGATCCGGCAATAGCCGGGAAAACGTTTGCCATGTTGATGGGCGAGGAAGTGCCACCACGCACGCGCTTTATTCAAAACCACGCGCGCGAGGTTCGTAACCTTGACGTTTAAGCAAGGCGCTGTTCTTGGATTTTGGCAGCAGGTAATATTTTTTTGTCATAATGACCTGCAGGGAACACAAATTCGCGTATAATACTGCTAACGCGTAGAACGGGACAACGCGTCCGCGCAAGATCGTACAGAGAGACCGGGCAGGTGAGAACGGTTCGAAACAGCGGATGAAAACCACCCGCGAGCAGATGACGAACTGATTAAGTCATCCGGAGAACTCTCCGATATCAATCAACAGAGAGGAAAACCGAAATGGTTTTCAATCTGGGTGGAACCACGAGCATAAACTCGTCCCAGTTGGGGCGAGTTTTTATATTAGGATGAGGAGATAGTATGGCGGTCAAACACAATACAGAATATGAAAATTCACATCTTTACCGCGTTCGTCACTCTGCGGCGCACGTGATGGCAGAAGCGGTGCTGGAGCTTTTCCCGCAGGGAAAAGTGGCAATCGGTCCGGCGATTGCAGACGGCTTCTATTACGATTTCGATCTGCCGCGCGCGCTCACTCCGGAGGACTTGGAGGTAATTGAGCAGAACATGAAGAAAATCATCAAAGCCGGTCATCCCTTCGAGAAAAAAGTGATCAGCGCAGCGGAAGCGAAGAAAATCTTCGCCGATCAACCTTTCAAGCTGGAGTTAATTGAGGGGCTGGAGCTGGGCGGCACCGATGAAGATGGCAATCCGGTCGATGAAAAACCCGAAATCTCTCTTTACAGGCAGAATACGTTTGTCGATCTCTGCCGCGGACCGCACGTTGCCACCACTTCTGAAATCAATCCGGATGCAGTCAAACTGCTGAACGTTTCCGGCGCTTACTGGCGCGGTGACGAGAAACGGCCGATGCTGCAGCGCATCTATGGCACTGCCTGGGAAAAAGCTGAAGAGCTGCAGGAATACCTTTGGAAACAGGAAGAAGCCAGGAAACGCGACCATCGCAAACTCGGCAAAGAGCTGGATCTGTTCAGCATCAATGATGAAGTTGGTCAGGGGTTGATCCTCTGGCACCCGAAAGGCGCCAAAATCCGCATGCTAATCGAGCGATTCTGGATCAACGAACACGAGAAAAACGGTTATGACTTCGTCTACACTCCCCACATCGGGAAATCGCAGCTGTGGGAAACTTCCGGGCACCTCGGCTTCTATAACGAGAATATGTATGCTCCGATCGATATTGAGGGAACAAAGTATTACATCAAACCGATGAACTGCCCGTTCCACCTCTACATCTACAAGAGCAATATCCGCTCCTACCGTGATCTGCCCATCCGCTATGCTGAAAACGGCACCGTCTACCGCTACGAGCGCAGCGGTGTGCTACACGGGTTGACGCGCGTGCGCGGCTTCACACAAGACGATGCGCATCATTTCTGCCGACCTGACCAGATGCCAGATGAAATTGACTTCGTGGTTGAATTCTCGATCAATATGCTGAAAGCTTTCGGCTTCCGTGACTTTCAGGCTTACCTGAGCACCAAACCGGAAAAATCGGTTGGCGACCCGGCTCAGTGGCTGGCAGCCGAACAGGCACTGGAAGAGTCCCTCAAACGCCATAACCTGCCCTACGAAATTGACCAGGGTGGCGGCGCATTCTACGGTCCCAAGATTGACTTCAAGGTCAATGATGCCATTGGACGGGAATGGCAGCTGACAACGGTCCAGTTTGACTTCAACGAACCGGAACGTTTCGATATCTCGTTCATTGGTGAGGATGGACAGCCACAACGGCCTTACATGATCCATCGCGCGCTGTTGGGCAGTCTGGAACGCTTCTTCGGTGTGCTGATTGAGCATTACGGCGGCGCATTCCCGGCATGGCTGGCGCCCA
This sequence comes from Chloroflexota bacterium, assembly GCA_012799995.1. Classification (GTDB taxonomy): domain Bacteria; phylum Chloroflexota; class Anaerolineae; order Anaerolineales; family Anaerolineaceae; genus Flexilinea. The sequence goes on from JAAZKE010000027.1 coordinate 5,474, forward strand.
TCCAGGCTGAGCTGATTCCGATTGCTGATCGCCATATAGACTACGCGAATAAGGTTGCCAGAGAATTACGCCTGGAAGGGTTGCGCGTCCATGTGGATGTGCGTTCGGATCGCATGAATGCGAAAATTCGCGACGCCCAAAACGAAAAAATCCCTTACATGCTGATCATCGGCGATAAGGAAATGGAAAGTAACGCCGTGTCCCTGCGCAAACGTAGTGGTGAAGATCTGGGAGCGATTCCTGTAGTAGATTTCATTGCGCTAGCCAGGTCGGAAGTAGACAGCAAAGTGTAAGAACGGATTCTCCAGCCACCGGTTGACATGGCTGAAGATTCGTTGAAGCAGTAAATAACTCCTCCAAAAATGGAGGAGTTTCTATTGATACACTCGGCCGTTTTTCAGTCCCTGTTGCTCCCATCATTGACCGCAGCAGCCGTAAAAAGTGGATCGCAGCTTTCAACGTTGCACTCTTTGTTCTCTTCGCGGCAATTGGCTTTTACATGCTGCGCAACCCTTTTAATCTGGATGCCGGCTGGAGACAACCGACTGATCTACGAAGCAACCCGAAAACCGAAAACATCCGCAGATGAATCTTCTACAAGCGGTACATTAATTAAGAAGACAGGTTAGCTGGATTGGCTAACCTGTCTTTTTATATCAGAATTGTTACCTTCTTCTTATCAACCAGGTATATCCTTCAGTTCAAAAGCAGTTGTCTCTTCCAATGTATAAGGAACCAGCTTGCCCTGTTGCAGCATCAGTACCTGATCGCACAGGATTTTCAACTCGTCGGGATAGTTGCTGGTGATCAGAATGGTCTTTCCAGCCTGGTTGAGTGACACCAGATAGTCGTAGATTTCCCGTTGGCCGTTGACGTCCAGCATGTTGGTCGGCTCATCCAACAGCAACAGATCGGGGTCTTCCAGAATCGCCTGCGCCAGCCCGAGGCGCTGCAACATACCGCTGGAATAACAACTCACCGGACGGGAATCATCAGCGTCCAGGCCCATCAACGTCAGGACTTCCCGAATGCGCTCTTCACGAATACCGCCGCTGATCTCTGCCAATATTTCAAGATTCTTTTTGGCTGATTCGCGGCGCAAAAACCCGGGAGAGTCGATCAGTACGCCACAGTTCGGAGCGAATTCAACAGTCTTGCCAAGCAGCTGATTAAAAATGCGGATTTCTCCCTCGTCCGGGACGATAAACCCGCTCAGCACCCGCAAAAGCACCGATTTCCCCGCCCCATTGTGTCCTGTGATTCCGATGATTTTTCCCCGCGGCACATCCAGGTTGGTACCTTTCAGTACCTGTTTTTTGCCAAATCGTTTGCTGACATTGCGGGCTTGCAGCACCAGATTTGTATCGTTTCCAACCATCACGCACCTTCTTCCTTTGAACGGTTACCAGATAAAAGATCATATCGCTGACTAATTCTCCATCCCAGCCATAGCAGCAAGCTTATACTGATCGCCCAATAGAGAAATGACCACCAGATCGGCGTATTGCGGAATGGAAATGGCCAATGTGTCAAAATCATATTTCGAATCGGTGTCAGGATTTTCATCCAATCCGGCACGTTTACCAGGATTTCACTGACAGCCAACCCGCCGATCATCACCATCAAAGCGCTCAAATAACCTAAAATATTTTCCCGTGAAGCCAGCGAAACCACCTGCATCAGCATGCCAAGCGCCCAGAATCCGAGCGTACACAAACCCAAAACAACCAGGCTCAGACCCAATGGGGAAGTTACCCCAATTTTATGAACAAAGGGAACCAAAATATTCGCGCCATAATCGGCAAAACGGCTCCATCCGGGCTCAAATCCAAGTTTCAGTCCGCCATAGCCCAGAACGACCAGCATTCCCGTGATAACAAAAGTAAAAGCCGCAATCAACATCGACAGCGATTTCGCAAGCCACCACTTCCTGCGGAACGATAACCTGAAGACAGCCAGCTGCCCAAATTCGCTTTCAGAGAGACTGTTGCTGACAAGCAGCAGAAACAGGTTCGCTATCGCAAAGGTCATGTACTCTGCATTCCCAAAGGCAATGAACAGCACGTCCCAGGCATTAAATGGCGCAGCATTATCAGCGCTGACACCAAATCCGAGCGGAACTTCAGCGACCTGCGGATAGTTCTCAAGCGTCAATACATTGGAAAGCAAATAGGCAATGAATCCCATCACAGGGAAAATCAACAGCCATCGTTTTTGCAGCATCAGCTGGCGCAGCTGAAATTTGAGATACTTCCAAAAATGCATCCGTTTCTCCTCTCTCAATTGATTATGCGTGTGCGATTACAGAATAACAGTATCAGGAACACTGTCAGGCACAGCATCGTCACTGGATGCAGAAAAAAAGCGGTGATGCCCGTGCTGTAGTTCCATGGGCTTGCATAGAGCGCAGCGACTGGCGACCAGTTAATCCCCAACAACCTTGTTTTTTGCGCCACAAAATCAGACAGCAGATAGAAAGCACATGGCAGCGCCCAGACAAGATACCGTTGGGGAAAAATCAGCGAAACGGCCATCGAAAAGGAAGCGTATACCAGACCCATCATCCCAGCCAGACCGATGATTAAAAAAATGAAACGGTCCGGCTGGTTCATATAGAAGTCATAGAGTATGCCATAAGGTCTGCCAGAAATTGTCGCTTCCCATTCGTTGAGCGGGAAAGCTGCCCGCGGCAGATAAAGATTGGCAAACAGATAGAGAAGCAAAAGTGGGATAACAATCACGGCAGCTCCTGCCAACGCGTTCGCCAGGATTTTGGCAGTCATGGACACAGAAAATTTTCCGCGAAAGACCTTCAGGTTGAAGAATCCTTCCTCGCGTTCGATGGAGAGTGAGTCCGCATAAGGCATAATAGCGAGCAAAGGCAGCAAATAAGCGAAGTAGCTTGCGCTATAGGCAAAGTACCAGAGATCGGCAAAGGAATATCCTGCTGGAATCATGTCCTGTACAAAGATCATCCGGAAAACACCAAAGCCAAGAAATACAAGCGCGATCAATACAGCCGCCAGGAAGCGCAGCGAAAGAATCGCGCGGCGGATTTCGACCTTAAAATTTCTATTCAGAAACATCATTTTTATTTATCTTTTCCTCATCAGTCTTCTTATCCGAATAAGCGTCCGCATACCGATTCAGCAGGTCATAGACCTCTTCAAGGGAATATCCCATTAACCGCATATCCTGCAAAAAACCTTCAACAACCGTTTCGCTCGAAGTTTTTTTCATGTTTCGGAGAATTTCCCGGTCTGTGGTGACAAACGTGCCCTCACCGCGCTTGACTTCAGCGATACCGGAACGGACTAATTCAGAATAAACCCGCGCAATCGTATTGTGATTGACTTTATAGATCATCGCTGCTTCAATAACAGACGGCAGTTTTTGACCCGGCTGGTATTCTCCGCGCAGAATCCTGGCATGGATGCGTTGAACAATCTGCAGATAGATTGGCTGGTTTTCATCAAAGATATGGTCTAAGATCATTCGTTGGTCTTTCAGTCAGAGAAGACGTTCCTGTGTATTTTTCTAATTTTACTCAAGAATGTCCTCCCTGATCTTTTATTATCGCTTTAAGAAACTATGGAGTTCACCTCACCGGAACTCCCGTTCCATCTGCTGCAGAAAACATCATCAACCGTATGAAAAGCCGCAGCAAGCAAAGCACATATCAGAGCAGATATCCTTTTTCCCTTTAACATAGTATCTCCTTTTCTTTTTCGTCGAAATCTTTTCGCCTTCTTTTTGGCTTTTTGATTTCTTCTGTTGACAGTATACTACCATTATAGTACACTGTCAATATGGAATTCTAAATGGATTCCAAAAGAGATTAAATGTTTCATTGCAAAGGAGAAGAAAATGAAAACTTTTAGAGTTCTTGTCTGCTGGATCGTTATAACGCTTTTTTATGGCGTCACCAGCCTGAGTGCGGCGCAGAATCTGCCGGATGAAAGGAGCCTGGGCTCAAAATTGACAACCGAGGAAGGCATGATTCTGCTGGCCATGGAGAATCTGGTCATGACGAATGAATACTGGGGGCAGGCTAACGGTTGGTACCATGAGATCAGACAAACGCAGCCGGATGGACCGGAAGGGTTTTACTTTTCGGATACGGATCACTGGTTTGAACTCAAAGACCGCAAACTGATCAACAGCCTGATGACAATCACGGACACTGATGGAAACATCGCGCAGCGTTGGATCATTACCGACCAAACGCGTGTGGAGCTGGAATTATTGTCTGAGATAACGGATGAGAATTTTGATTATGCGAAGCCTATGGCGGTAGATGCGGAAATGCTGCAGATGGTGTACCCGCCGGTTTTATCAGACCTTGAGGAAATTAAGCTCCGCAGCCCATTTATTGATTCCATCCTGATGACAGAAACCAGCGCGGATGACCTGAATCTTGTCCAGATCCGGGTCGAACACACCCACCATGGCAACCCCTTCCTTCAGGCTCACGGAGTGCCGGCCGGCAAAGCGATCGGAATGGTGAACATCTACACCTATGACGCATCAAGCGGCAACCGCCTGCGCTGGGAAATGGCTTATCTAAACCATGATCTGACTTACGGGACGCCTCATGTCAGCATTGAGAAAACCGAGTTTGTCGGTGAGCTGCCAGCTGAGATAAAAGCTGTCTGGGAGCAAAGCGTCGCTGAGCTAAAAGAATTTCAGGAAAAATATCCTGAGTGAGTTCTGCAAGTTCGGTTGATCAATTTCAACCAAAGGGAGTTACCGTATATAAAAAAGGTGTGCTCGCAGCTTTGAGCACACCTTTTCTATTTATAAAATAAATTATTAGCGGACGAACAGCGGCAGCAGTTTGCCCATCGCTTCTTCGAGTTCTTCCGGTTTCATTCCGCAGAATGGGATGCGGAAGAAGCGTTCGCCGTCAACAGGATTCAGGAAGAATCCGCGGCCATCAGTGATGTTTACGCCGGCTTCTTTGGCCTTTGGAATCAAAGTTTCCATGCTGTTGCCTTCCGGCAGGGTCACGCCAATGAAGAAACCGCCTTCGGGGCGCGGATAAACGGCATTCGGCAATTCGCGATCCAGAATTTCCAACGCCTTCTTCAGCCGTGGGGCATACAGTTCTTTGATCTTCTGCAGGTTCGGTTCGAAGTAGCCACCCTTGATGAACTGATAGGTCAGTGCCTGAGTCGGGCTGACTGGGCCGATGTAGGTGTTTCCTGCCCATTTTCTGACGCGCAGGGACATTTCTTTCGGAGCAATCAGGACGCCCAGCCGCAGACCAGGAGCCAGGGTCTTCGAATAGGAAGTCATACGGGCAGACAGATGTGGTTCGACCATGGAAGCCAGCATCGGTTCATCTTTGCCCATGTAGCGCAAGCTGCGATATGGGGAGTCTTCCAACACCATGAAACCGTACTTCGATGCCAGTTCAGCGATCTTCTTGCGTTTCTCCAAACTGCAGGTAACGCCCATCGGGTTCTGGAAATCGGGAATGGTGTAGAAGAACTTCGGTTTGTGTTCTTTCGCAGCCGCTTCCAGTTTTTCAATGTTGGGGCCGTCGGTTTCCAGCGGGATTCCGATCGGTTTCAAACCGGCACGCTTCACCAACAGGTTGGCGCGGTCATAAGAAGGGGATTCAACTAAAACAGCATCGCCCGGTTGCGCTTCTACTTTAGTGATGAATTCAAACAGTTCCAGCGAGCCGTTGCCGATCAGAATCTGATCTTTATCAACATTCTCCTGCTGAGCAATCAATTCTACCAGGGGAGCATAACCAGGGGATGCGACATAAGACATCGCTTTCGCACCGTCTTCTTCTATCGCTTTCGTAAAACATGCTGCAAAATCATCCAATGCATAACTTTCCGGCGCAGGAACGCCACGAGTCAAATTGATCATTATTCCTCCTTCAATTTTTGTGATTTTTTATCTATTTATACATAAGTATAAGCTAAGCTAATTAATACAATTGTAGCAGAAGTCAGTTTTTTTTCAATCTTTTGTCACACACAATCAATACTTTTGACTGATCCACTTAATCTATAGATATTATTTATCCAGGAAAGAAAATAATTGATTTTTCCTGTCATCGGACCAAACCAAGTAATATCAATATAATTAGCCATATCTCAAAGCAACCATATACTTTGACAGGAGGCACCTTGCAACGCTTGGAAGATCGTATTTTAAAAGATGGGGTCGTCAAAGGGGGAAATATCCTGAAGGTCGACAGTTTTCTGAACCATCAGATTGATGTTTCGTTGTATGACGAAATTGGGGAGGAGTTTCACCGGCTGTTTAAGGATGAACCGGTAACCAAAGTGCTGACAGTTGAATCTTCCGGCATTGGCCTGGCGGTCGCCACTGCGCGCGCATTCGGCGTACCGGCTTTATTTGCCAAAAAGAACCGCACGCGCAACATCGATGGGGAAGTATATTCCGCCGCGGTAGAATCATTCACTTCGGGAATCACTTATACGATCATCGTTTCAAAAAGATTCTTGACCACCAGCGATCACGTTTTGATCATCGATGATTTCCTCGCCAAAGGACAGGCGCTGCTGGGGCTGCTGGGGATTGTCAATCAGTCCGGCGCATCCGTCGCAGGCTGTGGCATCGCGATTGAAAAAGGATTTCAGGAAGGCGGCAAGTTGATCCGCGACAAGGGCATTCGCGTCGAAAGTCTGGCAATTATCGATTCCATGGAAGACGGCATTATCAAATTTCGCCGCTGAAAGCAGCGTGAAGGGGAGGCAAGATGGAGCATCAAAAGATCCTGATTCTGGATTTTGGCGGTCAATATAAAGATCTGATCGCACGGCGCGTGCGTGAATTAAATGTCTATTCTGAAATTGCTCCGGGAAACCTCAGCGCAGAGAAAATCCGCGCAAAAAATCCGATTGGGATTATTCTCACCGGCGGACCGCACAGCGTCTATGAGCTGGACGCTCCGCAGCCGGACCCGCAGCTGTTTAAACTGGGAATTCCGATTCTGGGAATCTGTTATGGCGCGCAGCTGATGTGTCTGTCGAATGGCGGTGAGGTGGTAAAAAGCGATCGCGCTGAATACGGTGTTCACGATCTGACGGTCACCGCAGACAGCGTGCTGTTCAGCGGAACCCCGCCGCAGCAGCGCGTTCTGATGAGCCACGCTGACCAGATAACCAGGCTGCCAAAATCCTTTCAGACGACCGCCAGTACAGCCATCTGCCAGAATGCCTGCATCGAAAATCCGGAAGCTGCGCTCTACGGCGTCCAGTTCCACCCCGAAACCGATCTCACAGAACACGGAACGACTATTCTGCGGAATTTCATCTTCAGCGTCTGCCATGCCAAAGGCGATTACTCCATTTCAAATTTCCTGCGCGAACAGATTCAGGCGATTCGCGACCAGGTCGGCGATGGCAAAGTGATCCTCGGGCTCTCCGGCGGTGTGGACTCTGCTGTTCTGGCTGCGCTATTGGCGGAAGCGATTCCCAACCAGGTGCGCTGCATTTTTGTCGATCACGGGCTGATGCGCAAGAACGAACGCCAGGAGATTGAGCAGGCTTTCAGCACCAAAAGCCTCACGCTCGATTGCGTTGATGCCTCAGACCGCTTCCTCGAAAAATTAGCCGGCGTCACCGATCCGGAGCAAAAACGAAAAATTATCGGCGCTGAATTTATCAGCGTATTCCGCGAGCAGGCTGCACGCTTCGGCGATGCGCAGTTCCTGGCGCAGGGGACAATTTACCCCGACATTATCGAGAGCGGCACCAAATCCGCTGTCAAAATCAAAAGCCACCACAACGTCGGCGGCCTGCCGAAAGACCTCGGCTTTATCGGCCTGGTTGAACCGCTGCGCAGCCTGTTCAAGGATGAAGTGCGGGCGCTGGGGATTGAACTCGGTTTGCCGGAAGCGCTGGTACGCCGTCAGCCATTCCCCGGGCCCGGGCTGGCGGTTCGCGTGATCGGCGAAATCACACGTGAAAAGCTGGATATTCTGCGCGAGGCAGATGCGATTTTCCGTTATGAGCTTGAAGCCGCCAATATCAAATCCAGCCAGTATTTTGCCGTGCTCACGAACCTGCGCTCTGTCGGCGTGATGGGCGATGGGCGGACCTATGACTACACGCTGGCATTGCGCGCCGTCAACACCGGCGACTTCATGACAGCGACCTACACTCCTATCCCGCATGAGACACTGCGCAATATCTCGCAGCGCATCACCGGCGAGGTGAAAGGGATCAACCGCGTCGTCTATGACATCACCGACAAGCCGCCCGCCACGATTGAGTGGGAATAGCTATCTGCCACAAACTATCGATGACATCTTATGATCATAATATTGAGATAGGTAGATTACTATAAACAAAACACCAACTGTTGAGTCAAGAAAATACAGAGATAGATTATGAAAAAATTAGATTTGCACATCCATACAATACAGACAGTGAGTGATCATCCCTTCTCCTTTTCAATTGAAAAGTTGAGGGAGTATGTTCAGGCGCTTAGTATTGATGGAATTGCTATCACGAATCACAATGAATTTGACATAACCCAGTACAAGGATATTCAAAGCAGCCTTTCAGATATATGCGTTGTATTGCCAGGAATTGAGATCAACTTAGGAAAGAGCAACTTCGGACATATAATTTGCATTACCGACCAGGATGACATAGAAGATTTCTCTATCCGCTGCAAAGCGGTTCAAGACAGGATTATTACTCAGAAAAATTTCATTTCGTTGGATGAACTTCAGCAGATATTTTCTGATTTCGAAAAATATCTGTGGATCCCACATTATGATAAAAAACCAATTTTGGATGCCGATATTATCTCTGCTATGGGCACTTGCATCCTTTGTGGAGAAGTAGGAAGCGTTAAGAAATTTATTTACCGACAAAAGGATTTAGATTCTCTAATTCCTCTCTACTTTAGCGATCTGAGACCGTCAGAGGATTTAGAAGTATTCCCTTCTCGACAAACTTTTTTCGATATTGACGAGATAAGTGTCTCATCAATTAAAAAATCGCTGATTGCTAGAAGGCATGTTGCACTTACAGAGAACGAAGGTAATGAGCTGTTTTATGCTCTGCCGGATTTACCTGTATCTAAAAGACTTACGGTTGTCATAGGTGAGAGGTCATCTGGAAAGTCCTTCATGCTTGACCAAATTGCTAAGCAGTACGACAACATTAAGTATATAAAACAGTTTGATCTGATAGAGACAAAACCAGAACAAGCTGCAAAGGATTTTACCGATCAAATTGCGGCAAAGCGTAGCAGTTTTGCAGAAGAATACTTTACCCCATTCAAAGAAGCCGTAGACATTGTTAAAAACATTTATCTTGATCGCGACGAAAAAGCTTTGGAGCAATATATTTCTTCTCTAATCCGCTTTGCTAAAGAGGCCGATCGGGCGGACATGTTTGCTAAGTGTGCTCTATATAACGAATCAAAATTTCCTGCCAGAAGTTTTGATAACATCACAAAGCTGATTGAATCAGTCAAAAATCTACTGGATGCCCATGAGTATCGGGATATCATCAAGAAATATGTCACTCGAGGTAGATTAATCGATCTACTGAAAGACTTGATATATAGATATAGAGAGGAAAAGCGTCGGTCATTGGAGGAGACATGGGTAAATGATCTGATCGGTGAAATAAAGCGCACACTCAGCTTACGAACATCGGCGGTTAACGTACCTGATTTCGATATCTATGAATGTCAAATGAATCGGGTCAAGGTGAGTAAGTTTAATGATCTAGTTAATACGATCAAGAGAAAGACCATAATTAACCAAAAGATGGTAGGTGGCTTTGTAATTCAAACAGAAAAACGACCATATAACAGCGCGAGTGAGTTGAAAAATTTCAGCGGAAAGAAAAATGTCTCTTTTTCCAAGTATATGGATGAATATGCTAACGACCCCTATCGCTACTTACTTGGACTTGTGGAGATGGAGGATATACCAGAAACGGACTATTATAAATACTTTGTTTATGTTGAGTATCAGATTTTGAATCAATATGGTTTCTCGGTTTCGGGAGGGGAGCGTGCGGAATTTAGATTGCTTCAGGAAATTGACGATGCTAACAGCTTCGATATGCTTTTAATCGATGAGCCGGAATCTTCTTTCGATAATCTATTTTTACGTGACCGAGTAAACCAGATAATCCATGAACTCTCTATGAACATGCCCGTCATTCTCGTAACGCACAACAATACTGTTGGCGCATCTATTAGACCAGATTTCCTTATCTACACAAGAAGGATTATTGATGACAATGTTACTTATGAACGGTATTATGGATTGCCCAGCAGTAAAGAATTGATTTCCTCCACGGGAAACTCGATAAAGAATTTCCAGGTCGTTCTGGATTGTCTTGAGGCTGGTGAAAAATCTTACAACGAAAGGAAACGAGATTATGATCTACTTAAAAATTGATAGTGGGAAGGGCTTTTTTCTAGACGCCGAAGATAACATGCAGGAGATTCATGATATTCGCAAAGAGGATATTTTGAGGCTATTGGATCTTGCTACTGATAGCAGTATAACTTTTGAAATGGACGAGATAAAAGATGGCAATATTCAAAATGAGGCGCATAAAATTATTTATGACAAGATTTACGGAAAATTTAACGAGTTACTAAAAAATAAAGCTCGATTCATTGATGAAAGTGGAAGTCTTTATCTAGATGCTATTCAGAAATATACGGACAGTTAATACACTATTAAACCTAATAGTTTGACTGGGTTAAGGCATGGCAACGATCTAGCAATACAAAACAGAGCAACCATAAGAAAGTGGGTTGATAACTGATGTATTAGCAATTAACTGAACCGCGTTATATAAGCAGAATCGTTTAAGTTGTGTATCTCGTGATCAAGTGATAATAATTTCTTGAGTTCATATGAAAAATATTGAATGGAGTGTTTAGTTGGCAATAAATGTTACAAAATATGATTTATTAATTTCATGTCTGAACTGAACCCCAAATCTTGGACATAGCAGATCAAAATGTCAGGCGTGGGGTCCAATTATGGAGATGAAAAGAAACGAATTCTTGGCAATAAAAAATGGGGTAGCAATGTGGAAAGGGATGACTGGTGTAATAGAGAGGAAAAGAATCTCATCATATAAGCATAATTGTTTAAATTACGTGTCCCGAGATCAAATGGGAATAGCGAAATACACTTTTTGTTGCTCTTGAAAATCCAATAAACATTTTTCATAACCGGATCTCCCCAATCATTCGCGCTCAATATTTGGGGTTCAGGTTCATAAAGTGACGAAGCAGTTATCAGACAAATTATTTACAAACTAAATCAAGTAAACTGCTGTTTCCTTTCCTTGTAGCATTCTCATACCAGTAAGGATGGTAATGATAACTGCAACCTGCATTGGTTCTACCGGATATGAGGATACAATAAATAACCAATGGGAAGCAGCCAATCAATGAGATTTGAGGAAATTATTCTTCCATCAGACGATATTGAGGCTAATTCATTGAATTTCGACTTCAAAATCGAGGAATTATGCAGGAATCTCGTAATGTACTACCCGCAAACAGATTTATCAGTACCAATCTGGATACTGAACAGAAAATACGGAAATTTGCTTTTCTTCCGGCAGAAGAGCTGTTTCACTCCTTTGCATCCTCAACTTCAGGGCTTGAACTTTCTGAAGCAGAACGCCGATTAAAAAAATATGGAAAAAACGAAATAACCAGCGGTAAAGAGAACACCGTCTTCCATCGCCTGCGAGCAGCGATTGTTAACCCGTTTAATGTAATCCTTTTTGTTATCGCAATCGTTACCTATGTCACAGATGTGGTGATTTCTCAGAAAGCGGATTATCTGACAGTTAACATCATCCTCATTTTGATCTTTGTCTCCAGCATGGTTGCCTTTATTCAAGCTGAACGTTCGCATTCCGCCACAGAAAAGCTTTCCCACTTGATCATTAATACGGCAGATGTTCTGAGAGATGGGGCCTTCGTAAATATTCCAATGGAAGAGGTTGTGCCCGGAGATATTGTGCAGCTCTCGGCAGGTGATATGCTGCCTGCTGATTTGAGATTTTTAACCACAAAGGACACCTTTATTAGTCAGGCAGCTTTGACCGGAGAATCGAACCCTGTTGAAAAGTTCTGTAAGATTCCCGAGGACAAAAATTCACCGCTCACTGACCTGCAAAACATTGGCTTTATGGGCTCCGACATGATCAGTGGAAGTGCCACTGCCCTGGCGTTAACAACCGGAAATAACACTTATTTCGGGTCCATGGCCACGTCTCTTACCGGTGACCAGGCAAAGACCAGTTTTGAGAGAGGGGTGAACTCAGTCAGCAGGCTGTTAATTCGCATGATGGTGGTGATGCTGCTGATTGTTTTTTTGATCAACGGTCTGATTAAGCAGGACTGGTCAAGCTCGCTGCTGTTTGCAATCAGTATTGCGGTCGGTTTAACACCGGAGATGTTGCCGGTAATCATGACCTCCACTTTGGCTAAAGGCGCTGTTTCAATGTCAAAACACCAGGTAATTGTCAGAACACTGGGAGCTATTCAGACTTTTGGAGAGATGGACGTCCTCTGCACCGATAAGACCGGGACACTGACTGAAGATCGAATTGTTCTGGAAAAATATTTAAACCTGCGCGGTGAGGACGATCAGCGCATCTTGCGCCATGCTTATCTGAACAGCCATTTCCAAACAGGATTGAAAAATCTAATTGATCTCGCAATCATCAAACGCGCTGAACACTATGGCTTTGAAAAAAATCTGACGCGTTATCATCGCGTCGATGAAATCCCTTTTGATTTTGAGCGCAGGCGAATGAGTGTCGTATTGGAGGATAAAACAGGAAAACGTCAACTCATCACCAAAGGCGCCGTTGAAGAAATTATGGAAATAACCTCGCTTGTTGAAATTGACGGGGTTGTTTCAGAGATTGACGAAGATTTACGCCAGAAAACACACGACCTTTATCAAAAATATAATTCTGCTGGTTTACGCATGTTGGCAGTTGCGCAGAAAAACGACGTGCCCGACAGCAACACTTTCAGCGTCGCTGACGAGCGGAACATGGTGCTCATCGGCTTTATCGGGTTTTTGGATCCCCCAAAAGAAAGCGCAAGGGGAGCTATCACGGCATTGAAAGAGCATGGCGTCCGAACCGTAGTGCTCACCGGCGACAGCGAAGGTGTTGCGATTAATGTTTGCGATAAAGTGGGAGTAAGCACAGAGCAGGTTCTCACAGGCCGCGATGTCGAGCTGATGGACGACTCATCTCTTTTGCTGGCGGTACAGACCTGTGACTTGTTTGCGAAGCTGTCACCCTACCAAAAAGAAAGGGTAGTTGGAGCGTTTCAGGCACGAGGCCACACAGTCGGTTATCTGGGGGATGGAATAAACGATGCGCCTTCTTTGCGAAAAGCTGATGTGGGAATATCAGTCGACAGCGCCGTTGATATTTCAAAAGAGACCGCCGACATTATTCTTCTCAAAAAAGACCTTTTGGTCCTTGAAGAAGGTGTTATCGAAGGCCGTCACACTTTCGGCAACATGATTAAATATATCAAGTTGGCGACCAGCGGAAATTTTGGCAATATTATTTCAGTCATAGTAGCCAGTATCTTTTTACCTTTTTTACCTATGCTCCCGGTACAAATCCTGACGCAAAACTTGCTGTGCGACTTTTCTCAGATGGGAATCCCATTCGATAAGATCGATAGTGAATACCTCAAAAAACCGCATAAGTGGGACATTGGAGCGATTCTCTCGTTTATGACAGTTTTTGGGCCACTTAGCTCAATTTTCGATATCTTGTGTTTCGCAATTTTATGGTTTGCGATCGGTGCAAACAGAATCGAATATGCACCTCTTTTCCATAGCGGATGGTTCGTTTACGGCACAATTTCCCAGGTCTTGATTATTCACGTTATCCGCACAGCAAAGATACCATTTGTACAGAGTAAACCGGCATTTATTTTGGCCCTTACCACTTTTGTCATTGCTGTTATTGCCCTGATGATTGGATTCACTGAACTTGCAATCGGTTTGGATATGACACCGTTATCAACTCAGTTCGTGCCCTGGTTGGCGTTGATTTTGCTCGCTTATGGATTTTGCGCTCAGTTTATTAAAGTGATCTATATAAAGCATTACGGAGAATGGATTTAGTGGGCTGGACAGGATTAAAACCTTTAGTGGTTTATATAAAGATTGAATTCTATTTTTTAATGGATGCCCCATCCAGTGTTCTACTCAGGGATAAAGCACAGGGAAACCGGTATCCGGCAACACAGGTTTCCTGTTTACGATTTCAAAACCAGTAGCCGCATCTCCACTAATAACCGGGCTATATCCCGATACAACTCTTTCTCTGATACTGTATTCATATAGATCAAGGGATCCATTATTTGCTGGCAGATTTAAAAATGTTAATGACCAATTTCCATCAACATCCGGCTTGATTGTTTCAAAGCCAATGTAGACCGGATCGTCAGAGCTTCCGCTGATCTTGCGCCATAGTTCGATTTCAATGGATTCCGGACGAAGCCCCAGTTTGTTGTCTTCATCATCCCAGTTCTTACTGACAGCAATCTCAGTGGTTTCATCTTCTGTTCCGATGGTGACGTTCCCATTTGAACCAATTCCTCCTCCACGCGTAGCAGAAGTGTTTCCGGTGATAAACACCTTTGCCAGGTTGGCAGTATTGGCATTTCCGGTTTCATCTGTATACAAACCAAGAGAGACTCCCTCTCCAGTCAATATTCCGAAAAGCTTATTGAGCGGAACCTCTGTGCCATCGCTGTACTTCCAGTGGTAGGGTACGCCACCAAGCATCGTATTGGAAATAAAATATTCAGGATTTCCTCCATGCGCACCAAAACCAATGGTCGCACTCAAGAGGTAAATGTCTTTTGCCTCATTCGCACGGTTTTGATAAAATGCCCCTCCCTCAGTCAGATAAACTTTCGTTTCAGATATTGGACAACCCGCATATCCTCCACCAGCTATTTCCGCTTCATTGTCTGTTATGACTGCATTTTTTAAGAAAAGCTCACCATTTTTAAAGCTTTCAAAATCATAACCATTGACATAAATTCCACCGCCACCGAACAAGAAATTGGTGATCCCAGTACCTAACATACCGTTGTTAGTGATATATCCACCTGTGATTGTTGCTTTTGATTCTCTGGCACCGTATGCTGCTTGAATAAAAATGCCGCCACCTGTTGCTCCAGATGTATTTCCATTAATCGTCCCACCTGTCATTACTAAGAGATTGCTACCAAAACTTACTTCCATTGTACCGACGCTGATTCCGCCACCAACTTCTTCAGAAGTGTTGTTCTGAATAAGTGCCGATCCGCTCAGGTTAAATGTTGCCCCTTCATAAAGACAAACCCCGCCACCGGATGCAGTATCGTTCCAGGCAGCCATATCAGGGCCATTGATAACATGATTGTCCTGGATGGTACCGCCTGACATATTGAATACGGCACCGTCTCTGAGCATAATTCCACCACCCATGGTCGCTGTATTATTTTGAATGATCCCTGCAGTCATGTTTATCGTACATCTGCTGCAATAAACCGCTCCACCCTCTCTTCTTGCTGTCGTGGATGCCAGATGATTGTTTTGGAGGATAGTTCCATTTTTAATATTGAGAGTTCCACGAGCATTTATCAGTGAAAGGTTAGCTCCGGTCGCTTGTTGGGAATTACCATCAATGGTAATCTCACTCAGAGTTGCGGTTTGATTTAAAGCTACATTAAGCAGAAATCCGTTAAAAGCCGCTTCTCTCTTTAATATTGCATTCGTCCCAGCAAGTGAAATATCTCCCGAGATCGGGACCGTACCGGTTACAAAAATGGTAGTTATTCCCTGATAGGTTGTTGCCAGTTCTTTGGCTTTGGCAAATGTTTTGACAGCCGTTGCAGTTGTTGTACCGTCATTGGCATCATTCCCACTAACACCATTCAGATAAATGGTGGTTGTATTTTGGTCAATACCTTGCAGTTGTGGTGCTTTAGCAACGTTAGCATGAGCTGCTTCATTGTTGCAAAGCAGTATGAACAAGGTTAGTAAAATCAACTGAACCAGGATTAATTGTCTTTTCATCTTTTCCTCACTTTGTAACGAGTTGTAAGAGCTATAAGCTCAATTGCCTCGTAATAAAATAATCTACTAATTCCTTATTCACCACAGTGTTATAAGTGCAATTCCCATGCCAAAAGCCAGAGAAATAATTCATTAGACTGGTAAATAAGAAGTCGAAATCGCTTGATAACAGAATTGGCGATTTAAACTAATGCTTCTTATCGCTGCATCTATTCATTTATAAACTCACTTTATATTATTCACATTTTCGTTTTCTTACAAGTAAACATCTCATAATAGAAATTTCAGATAAAATGCACTAAATTTCACAAAAGAAATTGGATTGGGAATTATGTAGTAAGCATACCAAAAGAAACCTTTAAGAGCCTGTCGGGGATACGAGAAAACCATCATCAATAAAATGCCCAGAAAAACATTGCAGTTCACAATGCCGTTTTATGTTTTTTATCATCTTGTAATTTTTTCATTCCTTTCTATAATGGTTACAAACGATTCAAATATTTAAACGTTTATTCATGGTAATATTTTTCTACATAGAGAAATCTATTTTGCTTTAAAACTGAAATAAAACAAAGCGTTTTGATTAAAAAAGGATGTGAAAGCAGGGACAATATGAAAAAGAGCATCATTCTGATAACTTTTTTGGTGATTTTTTCAACTTTTCTAACGGTTGCAGCACAAGATCTGCAGGCAACCAAACAGGCATTGGAATTTGAATTGGAAATTTTAAAACTACAGGCAACAAAACAAGCGTTAGAAAACCAGGTTTTGTCACAGCCTCCCCCATCGAATAATTCCAACACAGGAATGTTCAATTGGGGAAGTGAAAATTCCGCTTACGTTCCAACCCCGACACCGTTTCCTAATAATCCATCAACTTACAATCCATCATTCGTAATAAATCAACAAAACTTTCCAGCAGCCGTTCGTCCTGTTGTTCCAAACGGACCGCCGCCTGTATGGAAGATTCCCAGATCAAATCGATTGACCGAAATCTATGTCGGAGACTCTGGAACTTTTCCAACCATCGCTGAGGCATTGAAAAATATCCCCAATAAAGCCGGTGAAGTTTTTCTTTACCTCACCAGTGACACGGAAGAACCGGCTGATGGATTTGGCATTCCATTTGATAAAGGGATAACTGTGTTACATATCGCCTCTGATTCTGATAAGCATCGGACTGTTTGGCCAAAAGGCAGGTCAATCTGGTTTTTCTGCAACGGTGTACCTTTAATTGTTGAAGGCAATGTTGAAATTGCAGGAAAAAGCATGATCATGGGTGGAGCAACCACCTATGCAAGACATAACGTTCAAACGCCTAACAGCGTTATCATCATCAACGGATCTGCCTGGTGGATTTATGCCGGAGGTCAATCAGACCGTGACGGTCATAGTTCCACAGTTGACAACGCATTTGTGATCATCAATGGAAAAGTGGATCGCGTTTTTGCAGGAGGCAGATCGCTTTATGGTGAAACAATTGTCAATCGAGCCACTGTTGTCGTAAACGGGACAGCGAATGAAGTGTATTGCAGCGGATATACTGAGTATGCCAGTGCGAAAGCAACTGTAGGCAACGCAAATATGCTGATCTATGGATGGTATAGCATTTACGGTCTCACACGAGGACAGGGTCAGGCATTCCTGCTCAATCCGGCAGGTTGTTATTGAACCAGCAGCTTTTGAATTAAGAATTATTTTCTCCCTTCGCTCCCCAAACAATTCCCATGCTCTGTGCGGGAATTGTTTTAAGGACAGAGCAGAAAGCACGTTCTAATTCGTCAGGCGCATTTGTAAGATTTAAAATTTGACTTTTTTTATGTCATAAGATTTTGAGTAAAAGGAGAAATCTGTGAGGAAATTGATATTTTTATTGTTAGTAGTATCGCTGTTAGTTCCATCTACCGTATTTGCAGATGAGGAAGAAATGATCAGAGCGCTACAAATTCAAGTTAACGAGCTGAGCACGAAAATTGATAAGCTTATCGAACTTATCGAGCTTTTAAGCACGTGCGATACAGCACAAAAAGTCCCAACAGGAGCAGATTCCGAATCTGGCAATAGAACATATCTCGTTCCCGATGATTTAAAGTATGGTTTCTGGTATTACAAATCAGACAATAAAAATGGAGAATGCCATATAAATGTGTTCTCAGATAATTCGGCATCTCTTGATTCCTTACTCGATTTTCAAGTTGCAAAGCAAGGGTATTTCGCTGTCAACAGTCGAGTGAAAGTTGTCGAAGTCAGCTCTTCAAGCGGCACAAAATGTGAGATAGAATTCTACAAAGATTTATAAAATGTCTTTTGCGGTGTGAATATTACTTATACTGAGCTATGTAATCATGGATTACAAAAACTTCCAAAGATGCGAGCTCGAAATAACAAATGTAAATAGTATTCAATTCGGTATGAACAAACATCAATTCAGTTAGGAGAAAACAGCAGTGTAATTCCCAGTCTAACTAACCGGGAAAAATATAAAATCTATTAAAAACTATTTAACCCAAGGATGAGGTCTCAGGTTGCCAAAAAAAAACAGGTTCTGATGTTTCTTCGTTAAGGTTAGCCGTAAAATCGCTATTTAGTGGGCGGAACAGGACTTGAACCTGCGACCCCATCCTTGTAAGGGATGTGCTCTAACCAACTGAGCTAACCGCCCGAATGTTCGCTATTATACCATCATCAGACCCATTTCAATCAACAGCTCTGATTTTGTCAGAGCAAAATGATAATGTCCTAAAGCAGCAAAGTAGAAATGTCCTAATTAAGATTAGGAACTATGAACAGGACATTAGAAATGAGCGCAGAAGAATTATTTAGAAAAACAATAGTAGACCGTGTG